>JBGTKR010000108.1:0-2219 GCA_041744535.1 Pyrinomonadaceae bacterium | reverse complement strand
ACCGCCGCACCCGAATCAATAAATGACAAAATATCTTTTTTCGTTACACGCCCGCTCATTCCCGTTCCCGAAATTTGCGAAATATCTACGTTGTGTTCTTTGGCAATATTGCGGACAAGCGGACTGCTTCGCGTGCGGCGTAATTCCTCAACCGTTTGTTCGCCGAGCGGTTTATCGTGTCCGTTTGATGAACCGGAGTCGGGAGTTTCGCCCGCTTTCAAACTTTGATAATCGTAACTTTTTCCGTCGTCCGGTTTTGGTGTTTCGGTCTTTGGATTCGATTCTTCCGATTTTGTTTCATTCTGAGCAGTTTCCTGACTGTTGACTGCTGACTGCTGACTGCCAACCGTCGCACCTTTCGCACCGACCATTCCGACAACCGAATCAACTTCAACCGTTTCGCCTTCTTCGGCACGAATTTCAAGCAGCGTTCCCGCTACGGGCGACGGAACTTCCGCATCAACTTTATCCGTCGAAATTTCTAGTAAAGGTTCATCGCGTTCGATTTTATCGCCGACGGACTTTAACCATTTTGAAATTGTTCCTTCCGTAATAGATTCGCCCATCTGCGGCATCACGACCTCGGTTGCTTCACCTGTGGAAGTTGCAGAGTTTGCAGAAGTTTCGGGAGTTGCAGAGTTGTCATTATCATCGGAAGCAGCAGCAGCAGAAGTCGCTTCGGCGGTTGTTTCAACGGCGGTTTCGGTAACTTTTGCTTCATCGGGTTTCAACGGATGCTCGGAAATTTCGTCAATTCCTTGATTGTCATCGCTCGAATCGGTTTCCGCTTTTGCCTCATTTCCGTTTGAAGATGCAGGCGTTTCGCCTTCTTCGCCAATCAAACCGACCACCGAATCAACCTCAACCGTTTCGCCTTCTTCAACGCGAATTTCCAGCAAAACCCCCGCTTGCGATGCAAAAACTTCTGCATCAACCTTATCGGTTGAAATCTCTAAAACCGCCTCATCTTTTTCGATTTTGTCACCAACGGCTTTTAACCATTTTGAAACAGTTCCTTCTGCAATAGATTCGCCCATCTGCGGCATTACAATTTCTACGCTCATAAATTCTCCAGATTAAATAATTGATTTCTTAAAAATAAAATATAAAAAACGAATAAACAGCATACTAAAAAACGCCGTGTAAGAAAACAACGGAAAATATCAAATACGATCTGTTCAATGGTCGAAAGGAGTAAATTCGTGGTAAAAACTCTTGTCCCGACTTTGAACAAACCCTATAATAAGCATCCCGTAACATCAATTCGATTGACTAAACGAATAAATGTGAGCATAAATACAAGTGAGGATTTTATGAGAAAACCTGTTTACATAATTATTATTAGCAACCGGGACTTTGCTCCGTAAGAGAGCGATGCCAAAGGCGGGACTTTTTTTGTGGAATAATTTTTTATTTATCAGAGCAATGTTAGAATAAGAACGGGTGAAAATTTATGGCTTCGGAAATAGTTGTGGATACATCTACCGTTATTGCGGTTATTGCAAATGAAGCGGAAAAGCCTTTGTTGATCGCTAAAACGCGGGGTTATGAATTGGTTGCTCCGCATTCGCTGTATTGGGAGATCGGCAACGCATTTTCGGCGATGATAAAACGCGGACGGATTACATTGCAACAGGCGACGAAAGCGATTGAAATTTATGAGCAAATCTCGCTGGAGTTGGTTGATATTGATTTGAAACAAACATTGGAAATTGTTGATAAGCACAAAGTTTATGCTTATGACGCTTATATAATTGCGTGTGCTTTGAATCGTGATTGTCCTTTGCTGACGCTTGATGGCGGTTTGAGTTATGCGGCAAAAGCGGCGGGAGTGGAAGTTTGGGAGGTAAAATAAAAATATGCAAACTTATCTTGAAACACAGGAAAATCTTTCGGTTTTGCTTGAACGGGCAAGTGAACAAGGTGAAGTCCGCATCAAACGTGCCGATGGGGAAGTTTTCGTCCTTAAATCTGAGAAGAATAAGCCTTCCGCTCTTGATGTGGAAGGAATTGATTTAGGTGTTTCGGCTCAGGAAATCGTCAACATCGTGCGTGAAGGACGCGAGAGATTATAGAGTTAAGTAAAAGGAATTAAATAACCTGACCCACCAAATAAATTTAATTCTTAATCGGTGAAACCGATGATATATTTGTAGCCCACAACGCAAGTTGTGGGAAAAGATAATCACCGGATAAAGCCATTGAAGATGGCGACATAT
>JBGTKR010000107.1:0-4649 GCA_041744535.1 Pyrinomonadaceae bacterium | reverse complement strand
GTCCGCGAAGAATTGCGAAACGAAAAACTCTGGCGTGAAGAATATGATGACAACGAAAAAGATTGGTTTGAATCAACCGTTGATCTGATCCGCGAAAGATTTTACACGCTCAAAGACTTTAGCGGACAAGGACGAGCATTTTTCTCAGAAGATTTCGATTATGATAAAAAAGCAATCGAAAAAAACCTCAAAAAACATCCCGATTTGCGTGAATGGCTTCCCGAATTATCCGAAAAATTTGAAGCGTTGGAAGATTTCTCGCACGACAACATTTTCGCCGCCGTAAAAGATTTTACAGAAGAAAAAGGAACAAAAGTCGGTGTAATCCTCAACGGTGCAAGAGTCTTGCTAACAGGTCAAGCCGTCGGACCTTCGATGGTTGCCGCCATCGAACAACTCGGCAAGGACAAGACAGTTATGCGTCTGAAAAGCCAAATCGCTTGGAACGAATAGGTTTATTTCAAAATAAAAACCACAAATCTTCTCAAAAAAGCGAAATTTTATTGACTAATGTTCGCATTTTTGCGAAGATTTTAGTTTGGAGAACGATGCACATAATCAGCAAAAAAATGTTGCGGGAATTTTGGCAAGAGAACAGCGACGCGGAAACTCCTTTAAATAACTGGTTCAAATTAGCAAATAAAGCAACTTGGCAAAACTTAGCAGAAGTTAGAGAGGATTTTCCACATTCTGATTTAGTCGGATGCTGCATAGTTTTCAATATTGGAGGCAGCAAATACAGACTTATTGTGAAAATTGAATTTTTGAAACAAAAAATTTATACGAAAGTTGTTCTAACTCATAAAGAATATGATAAAGACAAATGGAAAGCGGAGTGTTAAAAAATGCAAATAAATAATGTTAAATACGGTGAACTTTTATTAGACGTTTTACCACAAAAAATCGAAACGGAAGAAGAAAATGAGCGTTGCCTAAAAATCGTAGAAAAATTATTTGATAAAGGTGCTGAAAACTTTTCTCCCGAAGAGGATAGGCTATTCGATCTTCTTACCTTGTTAATTGAAGATTTTGAAGAAAAAGCATATCTGATCCCCGATGCTCCTGCGAATGAAGTTCTCAAAATGCTTTTAGAAGATCGTGGAATGAAGCAAAAAGATTTAGTTCCCGTCTTCGGTTCGGCAGGCGTTGTGTCTGAAATTCTTAATGGCAAAAGACCGATAACTCTAAAGACCGCAAAAAAATTACAGGAATTTCTAGGCGTTTCAACTTATGAAATCTTTATATAGTGGAATAATTAAACTATTCGACTAAGACAAAATAATTATGAGTCTGAAAAGCCAAGTTGCATAGAATGAATAATTATGATGAATGTTAAAGAATTTAGTGAGAAATTTGAAGAGATTAAAGATTTAGGTTGGGTGAAATCTATCCGACGAGGACCAACTGGAATAGGTCAAACTCTTGAACAACTTTTGGGTTTAGAGGAAAATAATATTGCTTTGCCGGATTTACACGAAGTTGAATTGAAATCGCATCGCATCGGCTCGACTTCAATGGTTACTCTTTTCACTTTTAACCGAAACGCTTGGAAAATGAAGCCACTTGATGCAATTCGTAAATATGGAACGATTGATGCAAATGGGCGACTTGGAATGTATTTTACAATGTCGCCCACCCCCAATGGTTCAGGTCTTTTTCTTCATACTGAACAAGAAACTATTTCAGTTCGTCATATTTCAGGTGAAATTGTGGCAGAATGGAACTTAGAAAATTTGGCAGATAGATTTATCAGTAAAATTCCCGGACTTATCTTGGCAAGTGCATTTTCAGAAATGCGTGGAGATTCAGAATGGTTTCAATTTACACGATCACAACTTTTGACTGATACTTCGTCAAAAATTTTACGTGAACAAATACTTGCAGGAAATGTGCTTGTTGATTTACGCTTACATGATAAAGGAACTTCTGCAAGAAATCACGGGACAGGTTTTCGGGCAAAGAAGGAAAAACTCCAAATGCTTTTTAAAAATGTTGAGGAAATATGAATCTTACAACTACAACACAACCAAAGTTATTTCAAAGTAATAAATTAAACTGGACTTTCAAAAGTGAAAATACAAGACAACTTACGCACTGCTACCACGATTATCCTGCCAGAATGATTCCTCAAGTTGCCAGACAGTTTTTAAAGTTATTTACCGAAAATAAACATGGTGTTTTGTTCGATCCATATTGCGGAACGGGAACATCTCTAGTTGAAGGTTTTATTAAGGGGTTTGATGTTATTGGATTTGACTTAAATCCACTTGCTCGTTTAATAGCAAAAACCAAGACAACAATCCTTAACTCTTCAGAACTTGATCTACATATTCAAGATTTCAGACAATATATAAAAAATAAACATAAAAACCTATTATTACCCCAAAAAGTTGAAGGAGTTTCAAAACTTGATTTCTGGTTCAAATCAGAAGTTATAGAAAAGTTAGTAATCATCAAAAATTTTATTGATAATATTTCTAATCCTGAAATCAAAAGTTTTTTCTTAATCGCTTTTAGTGAAACGGTTCGTGAATCTTCAAACACGAGAAATCACGAATTTAAACTTTATCGTTATGCAGAAGAAACTTTGAAAACTTTTCAGCCTAATGTTTTTTCCATAATGTCAGCCAAAATTTATAGAAACCAAAAAGGTTTAATAAACTTTTTATCAATTATCAAAAAGTTACCTTTCATTCCGAAAGCCGATATATTTGAATTTAACACGGTTAAAGATTATCCAAGCGAATTTAGTGAAAAAGTTGATTATGTAGTTACTTCACCACCTTATGGGGATTCTCATACAACGGTTGCTTACGGGCAATATTCCAGACTTTCGGCGGCGTGGTTGGATTTACCCGAACCTGCTAAAACAGACCGAAAACTAATGGGTGGGATAAAATCCCAAAAAATAGAACATTTTAATTGTACTAAGCTAAATGAGGCAATTTCTCGAATTTCCGAAAAAAATAATAAACGTGCAAAAGAAGTTTCATCATTTTATGAAGATTTAACTAATTCAATAAATAATGTTTCTAAATTAGTAAAAAGCAACGGCTTAATTTGCTATGTTGTTGGTAATCGTCGTGTTAATGGAATCTGTCTTCCAACTGATTTGGCGGTTCAAAATTTCTTTGAAGATAATAATTTTACTCACATAAACACTTTTCACCGTGAGATTCCAAACAAGCGAATGCCCTTGCGAAATAGTCCGACAAATAAAATTGGTGAAACACAAAAAACTATGGATCGTGAATATATTATAGTTTTGAGAAAAAGGTAACATATTATAATATCCCATTTATGAAACGATGTATTTTTGATAAAATCTAAATATGTCGTTTCAACTCAAACCAATCCAAGCTAAAAATGCCCTTTCCTCGACTTACGGGAAAAATATCGCCATCAATCCGTATCAGGGCTGCGTCTTTGCGTGCGAATTTTGTTCGGCGATAAAGATGAATTATTTTACGGGGCGTGTGAAAGATAAATGGGATAAAACGGGTTGGGGCGAGTGGGTTGATTATAAAACCAATCTGGTCGAACTTCTGTATAAACAACGAGATAAGGTGCGGAAATCGAAAATTTATTTCGGTAATGCGACGGATATTTATATGCTGATTGAACGGAAGTTGGAACTTGTTCCGCCGATTTTGGAATTCTTTTTAGAGAATCCGCCGCTTGAATTGGAAGTGCAGACTCGCGGGACTTCGCGGGATGTGAAGCGTGATATTCCGTTGTTGCAGGAGTTGGCGAAAAAGACGAGCGTTTTGGTTAGTTATTCGATTCATACTGATCGGGATGATGTGAATAAAGTTTTTGAACCGAAAGCACCGTCATTGCTTGAACGTGAACGGGGTTTGAAATTATATTTTGATGCGGGCATTGAAACACGCCTTTCGTGTATGCCGATTCTACCGCTTGACGAGGAAAATTATGCGGAGCGGTTTGCCAAATATATTACAAAAAGAGTCTGGATCGCTTCGATGAATCATAAGCAATTAACGCAGGATTTATTTAAAAAGCACTTTCCCGAATGGCTTGATGAAACAGTTGTTGAAAAAGCGACGAAGCAGACTCAAATCGAATTTCAAGAACGCGGTGTCGAATGTTTTTACTCGTCGCTTGAACCGAAGGCAAAACGTGAGCGTTGGGAAAAGCGTCAGAATAAAATAAAATCACGGAAAGCCGAAAAGCTACAAAATATCCAACCGACACTTTTTTAATTTCTTTAATTTGGAAAATCAAAATGATGTATTTATATTTCAGAAAAGCCGTTCCGCAAGATATTCCGGTAATTCTCGAACTTATGCGTGAATTTGCCGAATTTGAAAATCTGCTGGAAAATCTCGAAGTAACGGAAAAAGATTTGCAAAAAGTTTTGTTCGGCGAAGGTGCGTTTGTGCAGTGTTTGATTGCATTCGATAAGGTTAAACCGATTGCTTATGCGTTTTTCTATCCGGCATTTTCAAGTTTTCGCGGACAAAAAAGCATCTATCTTGAAGACATTTTTATAACTGAAAATTATCGCAAATACCGCATCGGCGAAAAAATGCTCAAAGAAATCACCCGCATCGGTAAGGATTTCGGTGCGAAGCGAATGGATTTTCAGGTTTTGGAATGGAACACGCCTGCCGTAAATTTTTACAAAA
>JBGTKR010000106.1:0-19761 GCA_041744535.1 Pyrinomonadaceae bacterium | reverse complement strand
ACGGTTTTGATCAATTCTAATTTTTCAGGTTTTTCAGCACTTATTTTATACGCACTTTGCAGTTTTTTACTAATTAAATTTGCTTGTTTTTCATTTCGGCAAAACAAAACCCCTAAATTTTCGCCCGATCTTATTTCATCTCCGAGTTTAGCTTCGCAGACATAACCGACAAAATGGTCTATTGAATCTTCGGCTTTTAACCTTCCGCCGCCGATCTCACAAATTGCTTTGCCGATCTCGTCGGTTTCGATTGTATTTATAAAACCCGAACTTTCAGCTTTGATTTTAATTTTCCTCAAACCTTTGTCCAATAAAATTTCCGGCTTGTCGCAAATTGCGGGATTGCCGTTTTGCAATTCCACATTTTCACGAAATTTCTCCAACGCTTCACCACTCTCCAAACAATTTTGAATTTTGAATTTTGAATTTTCAATCGAATCGGAAATCTCTGTCAAAAGCAATATTCGGGCGGTTAATTCAATCGAAATTTCTAATAAAGGTTTCATTTCTTCATCAATTTCACCACGCAGAATTTTGACGCATTCGTAAACTTCCAGAGAGTTTCCGACATATTTTCCGAGCGGCTGATTCATATCGGTTATAAATGCCTGAGTTTTTACGCCGCAGGAATTTCCCGTTTTGACCAAACTTTCCGCAAGTTTTTTTGCATCTTCAAAGTTTTGCATAAACGCTCCGCTTCCGGTTTTAACATCCAAAACGAGAACGTCCAGACCTTCCGCAAGTTTTTTGGACATAATCGAAGCGACGATCAGCGGAATTGCCGGAACGGTAGCGGTTGCGTCGCGGAGTGCGTATAGCTTTTTATCGGCGGGAGCGATTTCCGCCGTTTGCCCAGCCATCGCATAGCCGCATTTTTTTACGATTTGCTTAAATTCGGCGGTTGTCAGATTGACGTTAAAACCTTCGATTGATTCCAATTTATCCAGAGTTCCGCCCGTGTGTCCGAGTCCGCGACCGGAGATCATCGGCACGGCAACGCCGCAAGCCGCCGCAAGCGGAGCGATTATCAAAGAAGTTTTATCGCCGACTCCGCCCGTTGAATGTTTATCGGCTTTCGGTTTCTCAATTTCGGAAAAATCCAGAACCTCGCCCGATTCGAGCATCGCTTGCGTTAAAGAAGCTTGCTCGTCCGAATCGAGGTCATTAATGAACATCGCCATAATCAAAGCCGTAACCTGATAATCCGCCCAGATTCCGTTGGTTACACCTTTGATAAAAGAAAAAATTTCTTCCTTAGACAACCTTTCACCGTCGCGTTTCTTCGTAATTATATCTTGTGGACGCATATCGAGTAATTTAGTTCTTTAATTTTGTTTTTACCAAAATAATTTAAGAAAATGCAAAATATTGTTTATTTTTCGTCCCGAATATAGCATAATAATAAAGGAAATAGTTTTTTATAGGAGATTACAATGAAATTTATATCAGGATTCACCGCATTTATCTTAACTTTCGTGCTTTCGGTTTCGCTGGTCGGCTTGCTTTTCGGCTTTCCGAAAGTGGAAACTTCAAATCAGATTTTTCAGCTTCGCAGTAAAAACAGCGTTGTAAAATATAAGATCGCATCACTTTTAAGAAGAGATGTTCTTCGCAACGGAAATGCCAGAGATCAAAAAATCAGAAGCATCGAAGGCTATTATTCGATGTCGGAAGCCGAGCTTTATAATAATTATGTTTACCGCCAAGCGGTCAATGATTATTTCATAAAATCTTCGAGTATGAACGATTCTATGCTGCCGGACGATTTTCAATATGCGTGGCGAAAACATATGCAGGCGTGGCAAAAACAAGCTGCATATTTGAATGCTGTCGCCGACGGTAATTATTCCGATTACAGCGGATATTCGGATAACACGGCGGAAATTAACGAAACTTGGTTTCAGGTTTTACGAATTGCTCAAAGATACGGCGTAAATATTCCGGCAAATTATTACAATTAATAAGTTTCCTTTTAAGTTAAGATTTACTTAACAGAATACAGGCTTCGGCTTTGATCGCACGGCTTTTGCCGATAGCATCCAAGCCCTCGCCTGTTTTTGCTTTTATGCTAACCTGATCTAATTCGACTTCTAAAGTATTTGCCAGATTCTCCCGCATCATTTCAATAAATGGTCGCAATTTCGGTTTTTCCAGACTGATTATCGAATCAACATTTTCTATTTTATAATTCTGCTCTTTCATCAAACGAACCGCTTCTTGTAAAAAGATCAAGCTGTCCGCATCCTGCCATAAATCATCCTTATCAGAAAAATGCGAACCGATGTCGCCCAAAGCCAAAGCCCCCAAAATTGCATCCGTAACCGCGTGAAGCAAAGCATCCGCATCCGAATGCCCGACTGCTCCAAAGTCCGAAGGAATCAAAACGCCGCCTAAAATTAAAGGCTTGCCGGATTCCAATCTGTGTATGTCATTTCCAAAACCGATTCTCATTTTTCCAAAAGAACTTCAGCAATCCTTAAATCTTCTTCATAAGTTATTTTGATGTTTGTCGAACTTCCTTCAACAACTGCAATTTTATACCCCATTTGCTCAACTAAATAACATTCATCCGTAACAATTTCTGAAATTTCATTCTCATCAAATGCTCTTTTTAATATGTCATATTGAAAACACTGCGGAGTTAAAGCCTTTCTCAAATTTTGTCGGTCAATCGTTTTTACAATCTTGTTTTCAGAAACTTCCTTGATCGTGTCTGAAACTTTAGCAACCAAACACGCCGCTCCTGTTTCTTTTGCCTTTTCAATGGTTTGAGAAATTTCTTCAACTGAAACCAGCGGTCTTGCTCCATCGTGAACCGTAATGATTTCTGCGGATTTAGACTCAACCGCAATCAAACCATTAAAGACTGATTCGGCACGATTTTTCCCGCCCGAAACAATTTTGTTTATTTTTGAGAAGTCATATGTTTTAAGAATGATTGAAAAGTCTTTTATTTCATCTTCTGACAAAACAAGCACGATCTCATCAATCAAATCACACTTTTCAAAGCGTTCGAGCGTATGAATTAAAACAGGTTTTCCGTAAATTTCGAGGAATTGTTTGGGAGTTTCGTTGCCGAATCTTTTCCCGCTTCCGGCGGCAACAATAATCGCTGTGTTCATATTCCACCAGAAGATTTAAGATTCAAGATTTAAGGTTTTTCTTAATTTTAAATCTTAAATTTTGAATCTTAAATCTTAATTTTCTTCGATCATTTCGGGTTGAGAAAAGTTGCGTGCCTGCTTACGCATATTTTCCGAGCGGGTGTCGTGTATATTTGTGGAATTTTCAGGCTGATATTCATCGCTTTCTTCCCACAATCTGCCGAAGATCATTTTGCCCGCGGTTGTCTGCAGGACGCTTGTAACGGCGATTTCAGCGGAATTTCCGATGAGTTTGCGGGCGTTATCTACAACGACCATCGTGCCGTCGTCAAGATAGGCAACGCCCTGATTGTATTCTTTTCCTTCCTTCAAAATAAAAACCTTCATCGCTTCGCCCGGCAGAACGACGGGTTTTAAGGCATTTGCCAGTTCGTTAATATTTAACACGCTGACTCCGCGAAGTTCGGAAACTTTATTTAAATTAAAATCATTTGTAACAACGACTCCATTAAGCTGCTGACCGAGTTCGATCAGTTTCAGATCAACTTCCTTAACTTTCGGGAAATCCGTTTCGACAATTTGTATGTCTAACGAACTATTGTTGCGAAGCCTTTGCAGCATATCGAGTCCGCGTCGTCCGCGTTGACGTTTTGACGAATCGGGCGAATCGGCAACCTGCTGCAGTTCGGTCAAGATAAACTGCGGAATAATTATCGTCCCGCCCAAAAATCCGGTTTCGGCAACATCGGCGATTCGTCCGTCAATAATTACGCTGGTGTCGAGAACTTTATAATCTTTTTTGACATTTTTATCGGAAAAAACACCGCCGAGTGCCGTCAGATCAATGTATTCACCCTTCGCCGCACCGACCATCAACCCGATGTATGCCATAAAAAAGGCGAGTGCAACGGTTAGAAAAGTTTTTATTTCAGCCGGAACTGCCGCCGTTTCCTGTGAACTAATTAACATTCCGATCAGATATGCACCGATTATTCCCAGCGTCGAGCCGATTGCCGCCCCGATAAGAGTTCTCAGATTAGCACGGCGGACACGCATTTCGAATGCGATAATTACCAAGGAAATGATAATTCCGACGAAGGCTGATAAAAAGCGTTTGCCTTCCAAGCTGAGATTCCAAGCATTTACGCTGCCAACACCGGCAAACGGATTGAGCATCCAGCCGATTCCCGCCAGCAAAACTATGAAGCAGATTCTGATTATTAATACGTCGAGTTTCATCTTTCTTGATTTTAACACGAATTTCAGATAACCGATAACCAAAAAAAACTATCCGACCCGAAGCACCTGTCCGTTCAAGCCGACGGCTTCCGATGAAAGCAAATAAGTTACCGTTCGGGCAACATCATCTACATCTACACCCTTTTTTATGCGGAAAAGTTCTTCGTCCGGTCTGCTGAATTTATCAAAGTGCGACTGTTTTTTATCCTTTTCGCTAACTTCTACCGCATTGACGCGAAATTTGTCCGATAAGTTTTTTGCCAGACTTTTTGTTAAACCTTTTAAAGCCGCGTTAGCCGCAACGAATGCAGGATTTTTGGCAGTTTCTTCCGAATCGCAAGCCGAAAGTAGATTAACGATTCTCCCTTTCGGTCGCGGATTCATCAAACGCAGAGCCTCTTTTGTTAAAAAAAAAGTTCCCTTCAAATTCGCATCAATCGTTTTATCAAAAATTTCCTCCGTAGTATCTTTAAATGCCGAATCGCTCTGAAATTTCAAACAATTCACCAGCAGATCGAGCCGCCCGTATAATTTTTCAACTTCCGCAACTAATGATTTTGCTCCCGCAACTGTTGAAGCGTCCGTTTCAAAATAATTAGCCAGAGTTCCCAGCGATTTTAATTCTTCCAAAGCATTTTTTTCATCATCCGAAGCATTTGCAGGAATGCCTGCAATTACATAACTTCCAAACAAAGCCAATTGCATCGCTACGGCACGTCCGACCGGATTTGTTCCGTCAGTAATTAATGCGACTTTTTCAGAAAATGCGTGTTGAGAAGGCGTTGACATATAAACAGTTATCAGTTATCAGTTATCAGTTATCAGTTATCAGTTGACTGTAAATTATAAGTTCTAAAAGTTATTATAAAGTTTCAAAAGAATAATAACAGTCAACTTGTGTGGATTTAACAAACTAAAATTGATAACTGATAACTGTTGACTGATAACTGATCTATGTAACTGATCTATGGCAAAACAACCAAAAACAATATTCGTCTGTCAGGAATGCGGAAATCAGGAACGCAAATGGAACGGACAATGTAAAGAATGCGGAAAATGGAACACCTTCGTTGAAGAAAAATTCCGTCCGACCACACAAGTTACCGGCAAAAATGTCGGCAAATCCGTTTCGACCTTCCGCGAAACGAAACCGCTTCCGTATAAAGAGATCAAATCGCAAGACGATGATCGAACTTCAAGCGGAATCGAAGAATTTGACCGTGTTTTAGGCGGCGGAATAGTTGCCGGTTCGCTTGTTCTGATTGGCGGAAGTCCGGGCATCGGGAAAAGCACATTAGTCGCCCAAGTTTCCGACAAACTCAGTCAAACAGGCGGCAAAGTTCTGTATATTTCGGGAGAGGAATCCGAGCGGCAAATAAAAATGCGTGGCGAAAGATTAGGTTTGGATGCGGATAATTTATTTCTTTTGCCAGAAACAAATCTAGAAGCGATTTTAATTGAAACGGAACGATTGAAACCCGATTTCGTTATCGTTGATTCGATTCAAACCGTTTTCAGCGAAAAACTCGAATCTGCTCCCGGTTCGGTTTCGCAGGTTCGCGGGGCGGCAAGCGAATTTATGATGTTTGCCAAAGGCACGTCAACACCCGTTTTTCTGATCGGTCACGTTACAAAAGAAGGTTCGATTGCGGGACCGAAGGCACTCGAACATATTGTTGACACGGTTCTGTATTTTGAAGGCGACAGACATCATAATCATCGAATCATCCGTGCGACGAAAAACCGTTTCGGTGCGGCAAATGAGATCGGCGTTTTTGAAATGACCAATCAAGGTTTAATTCCCGTCGGCAATCCTTCGGAAGTCTTTTTACAGGAACGCCCCGAAGGTGCAAGCGGTTCGGTCGTAACGGTTTGTATGGAAGGCACACGCCCGATGCTAGTCGAAGTTCAAGCATTGGTTTCAAGCACGAATTACGGCACGGGCAGGCGTATGGCACAAGGTTTTGATTACAACCGAACTTCCCTGCTCATCGCCGTTCTCGAAAAGCGTCTGGGTTTTCAGATCGCCAACGACGACGTTTTTATAAACATCGCGGGCGGTTTAGAAGTTACCGAACCCGCCGCCGATCTCGGTGTTATTGCGGCAATTTCATCGAGTTTCAAAAACCTCCAAGTCCCGCCTGAAACCGCCGTCTTCGGCGAAGTCGGCTTAACCGGCGAAGTTCGCGGAGTTTTGCAGGCACAATCGCGTGCCAGAGAAGCTCAGACGCTCGGCTTCAAAAAGTTGATTCTGCCTGCTTCAAATAAGAAAGGTTTGGAAAAATTACTCGGAATCAGAGTTGTCGGAGTGCGAAATCTGGAAGAAGCGATGGATGAATTATTTTAGTTCTATAATAAACTTGTGAATTTTCTTGCATAGATGGCTTTAGTTGGTGGATTGCTTTTGTTGATGGCTTTGTCATCTTCGTCGAAATATCTTTAAGATCCTTTCAGTTAAAAATCTTATGATCTAAAAATCTATTCCATTCTCTAAAGCACAAAGTTTTTTAATGATCTTCCCTAAACTAGAGTTGATTATTTTCGCAATGATAAATTTTAGGTGCGGAGAAGGGATCAACCTTTAGCGGAATGCCGTCATCAGCAAGACTTTTGGTCATAATTCGAGCTATTAATTCCTGTTCAAATTTTGTTATCTCCTGAAATCTAACACCGATGCCGTCGCTTTTTTTAATATGTAGAACCTGGCATTGCAGCGGAAGCCAATTTTTATTCGGAAGCTGTATTTCCAAACGAAATTCTTCATCTTTTCGAATATTTTCATACGATTCAAGAAAACATCCGCCAATGCTTATTTGATAAATCATCATTCCGATTTTTTCACCCGTTTCCCTAACTCGAAATGCAGGAATATTCAGAGTTAATCTTATATGTTTTCTTTTGTTTATAGACATTAAAAATTATTCGGCGGGAATTTTAGCTTTGGCAGATAAAAACAATCTGTTAATTTATATTTTACATAGTTTAGATTTATAAAAGCAAATTTTTTATTTTGTTAAAATTACTTTAAAAACAAAAAATCCGCCTTTTTCAGACGGATTTTCAAAAGTAATTTTAACCATTAGTTAATTGTTAGCCGCTTCCTTTTTTTCGCAAATATCATTAAAAGAATTAATCAATTCCTGTGCGATCACCTGCGGCGGACGACCCTCTAAGTCCTTGCGTTCATACAACTTAACCAACTCACCGTTTTTGATAAAACCGATTGCCGGCGATGACGGCGGATAGGGTTGAAAATGCTCTCGGGCGGTTTCGGTGGCATCAATGTCAGCTCCGGCGAAAACCGTGATCGTTTTATCGGGTTTAACTTCGGAGTTTTCCAAAGCCATACGGATTCCGGGACGAACCCCGCCTGCCGCACAACCGCAAACTGAATTGACGACGACCATTAAAGTTCCGTCCGTATTTTCAATCGCTTCTTTTACCGCTTCCGTCGTTTTTGTTTCCTCAACTCCGATCTGAGCTAATTCCTGTCGCATTCCGCTTATCATTATTTCTGGATATGGCATAAATTTTTTATATTCCTCTTTTTATTAAATAAATTCGTCAAACTTGACTATTAAGTAAAGTATTCATTTTCAATTGAAAATAGTCAAGTGATTTAAGGGGTTATTTAATATTCAAGATTTAACATTTAAGATTAGAATTTTGTTTTAAATCTTAAATCTTGAATATTAAATTATGGAACAATTTTGACGAAAGTTTTGACCGGGATAGCATCGAAAATTTCTTTTATGTCTGCATTTGTTAAAGCCACACAGCCTTGTGTCCAATCGGCTAAATTCCCACTGCCGTGCAAATAAATCTCACCGCCGAGTTTTGTATTTTGAAGCGGCATTTTTTTCTCATTAATCGCGTTTACAATTAAATCATATTCTGCTTGTGTAATGAGTCCTTTTTCCAGACCGCGTGCCGCATCTTCAATGTTCGGATAACTTATGCCGAGCGAAAGATAAAATTTACTCTCGGAATTTTTTGTAAAAATATAAAAATCGCCTTCGGGAGTTTTTCCGTCGCCTTCGATTTCCTTGTCGCCGACGGGTGCAGAACCGAGTGCGATCTTATATGTTTTTATTAATTTTCCGCCGTCGAAAAGTTCAAGTTTCCGTTCTTTTTTGCTGACGATGATTTTCGGATTTTCCAATTCCGGCAAGTCTGACATATTCCACGGCATAACGATAAATTGATTTGATAAAATTATGATAACAGGCGTAATTATCAGCAAACTCAGAAATATAAAAATCTTATTTCTCATAAATTCTCCGAAATCGAAATTCTACGCGGATCATCGCCGTCGCCCTCCAATTTAACACTAAAGACTTTACCCGTAAAAGCAAAATTTTTAAGCCGTTCCGCCCATTCGATAATAATTACGGCGGTTTCGTCTTCTAAAATTTCATTTAGTCCGACGGCAAAAGCCGCATCGCTTTTTTCATCAATCCGCCATAAATCTAAGTGATAAACATCGAATCTGTCGGTTTGATAAAGATTGACCAGCGTAAATGAAGGCGAAGTAACCTCATCAATATCAAAGCCGAGCGAATTGATTATTCCCTTTGTCAATAACGTCTTTCCCGCTCCCAAAGTTCCCTTTAGTAAAATCATTTCGCCGCCGCTTAATGATTCACCGATCTTTTCGCCGAGTTCAAAAGTTTCTTCTGAAGTTTTGCAGAAATAATTTTGAATTTTGAATTTTGAATTTTGAATCATAAATGGAAAATTACGAATTACGAATTACGAATTACGAATTACTTCAAATGCTTCTTTCAAACATTCCCTCACGTCGCTTGCCAGCATTGTCCGCTTACCGAATTTCTTTTCGGCAATATCGCCTGCCAAACCCGAAATATAAGCCGCCGCGACAACCGTTTCAAAAATATCAACTTTCGCTTGCACGGCTTGAGCAATAAAACCCGTAATAATTCCCGTTAAATTATCGCCGTTTCCCGCCTTTCCAAGTCCCGAATTTCCCGTCGGATTGATAACGACTTTCCCTTTCGGTTCGCCGATCAAAGTCCGCTCGCCTTTTAGAACCAAAATAACTTTATACTTTTCCGCAAAATCCCGAACCGCCTGAACCCGATCTTTTATCGCGTCCTTGTCGTCAGTTCCCAAAAGCCGCAAAAATTCGCCTTCGTGCGGAGTTAAAATAAGCGGCAATTCATCCGAACCTTTCAGATCAAACGGCGAAAGCGAATTCAAACCGTCGGCATCAATAACTATCGGTGTTGTTCTGTTCTCGATAACTTTTCGCACGAGTTTTCGAGTTGTTTCCTCATCCGAACCTAAACCGCTCCCAATCGCTAAAACATCCGCCTTTTCACTCAATGTTTTAATTTTCTCAAAAGCCTTTTCGCTGATCGCACCATTTTCGGTTTCCGGCAAGTTCTGCGTTATAACTTCCGGCAACACTCTCGCCGAAACAGATTCCTGTGCCGATTCGCTCGTCGCAATTGTAGTTAAGCCAACGCCCGTCTGCATCGCCGCATTGCCAACCAGCACCGCCGCACCCGTATAATTTTTTGAGCCGACGATTAAAAGTGCGTTGCCGCGTTTGTTTTTATATGAATCGCTTGAAAATTTTGTTTTTTCAAGCCAATTTTGAGTATCTTCTTTTTCAGCAAGAAAAGTTTGCGACGGCGAATTATCAATCAATTCCTGCGACGAACCGATATTTGCAATGTGAAGTTCACCGTTGAAATTTGATGCGGGAGGAAGAACATTCGCAAGTTTCGGTGCGGTAAATGTTACGGTTAAATCTGCTTGAAAATTATTTCCAATGGGATTTGCTGCATTTGAATCCAAACCCGAAGGCAAATCCAAGGATAAAAAAAATGGTTTTTCACTTTCCTTGTTGTAAGAATAAAGATAAGTTAAGTTTCTATATGCTAAATCAAGCGGTCTTGTTAATCCCGTTCCGAATAATCCATCAATTAATACATCATATTCATTCACTTCAAAGCCAATTGTATGAACCCAATAATCAATATGAACATTTTCTTCAAAAAATAATCTTCCCGTAGCTGATATTTTCCTGATTGCTTCAAAATTTGTTTTTGCATCTCCTTTTGTTTCATCAATTTTTCCAAATAAATAAACATAAACTTTTGCACCTTGCATCCATAAAATTCTCGCAAGTGCCGCCCCGTCGCCGCCGTTATTTCCTTTTCCGCAGAGAATTAAAAATGATTTACCTTCAACCGAGCCGCCGAGTTTTTCGGTAATGATTCGGGCAGCTGCGTGAGCCGCGTTTTCCATTAATAAAATGGACGGAATGCCGTATTTTTCGGTGGTCAAGCGGTCAACTTCCCACATTTGTTCGCTCGTTAAGACTTTTTGCATAACTATTTATTAAGTTGCCACAAATTCGCGTAAATTTCTATAAACAAATACAAAAAAAGCCGTATTTATTAATAAATACGGCTATTCGATACATACTTTCGGAGAATGTGAACAGAGTTGTAACGGATTTCCGGCTTATCAGAAAAACTGCCACTAACGCTTGACCACCTTTTATTCCGTTATTAATAGAAAGGTCTATTCGTATAAATTTTCCAAAAAAAAATAAATTATTTTAAAATTTTGTTTTCTAAAAAAGAATTTGAATCATTCCTAAAAAAGTTTTATGGCAGGTAATTAAGATATAGCACTAACAATACTAATAAAAATAAAAGACTTACTGCATAAATAGGAAGATTATTTTTTTTCTGTTTTGTTCTGTAACGGTATTTTACATCCTTATTTTTACTCATAAATGTTGATTTTTAAGATATTTTACCCAATTTGGGAAAGAAAATGAAATATTTCTAAAACACACTATAATATATTAATTATAATAATTTTCTGTATAATAATATACTTTTGTATGAAGATCATATTATTTATAATATTTGTTTTGACTAATTTATAATATTTGTTTTATTAGAAATTTAATTGAACACCAACTCCCTTAGAATCGTGTAAAAAATAAGTTATAACATTTGAATTCTTTATGAATTGCCGTCGTGTTTTAGCCGACGGATCAAAGTTGAAACAAGACATCGGCTTTAGCCAAACTAAATAAAAATATCATTCATCCGAATAGCTTTAGCTCAAGCTATAAATGGATCAAAGCCAATTTTAGAATTTGGCTAAAGCCGAAGCTCTTTATCAAACATTGCCGTCGGCTGAAGCACGACGGCAATTCATAAAGAACAAAACCAAATCCTTACCCGTGGATTCAAGCTAAAACAGACGGCAATTTATATCGTTATAAGTTATTTTTTACATATTCTATTAAACACTCCAAACCTTATAAAAAAACATGCTCCCGGCAAGAATTGAACTTGCGACCTTCCGCTTAGGAGGCGGACGCTCTATCCGACTGAGCTACGGGAGCTTTTCGATTTTGGATTTTAGATTGCTGATTGCGGATTGTCAACCTTTTTTATGAATCGTAATTTAAAAGCGAATTTATTTCATAACCATTTAATTTCTCGCGTCCGTTTAAGAAATTCAGTTCAACGACAAAAAGCATTTTAACGATGTTTCCGCCGACCTTCTCGACCAGATCGGCGACTGCTCGTGCCGTGCCGCCGGTTGCCAGCAGATCGTCAACAATCAAAACATTTTGTCCGTCGCCGACTGCGTCGCGGTGCATTTCAACCGTATCCTGTCCGTATTCCAGATCATAAGATACCGAAACCGTTTCCCACGGAAGTTTGTTCGGCTTGCGGACGGGAATAAAACCGGCATTTAGCTGATAAGCCACCGGAGTTCCGAAGATAAATCCGCGTGATTCGATACCGATGACAGTATCAATTTTCTCGTCCTTAACCTGTTCGACCAGAGCATCTATTGTTTGCTTAAATCCTTCGGCATCCTGTAAAAGTGTTGTTATATCGTAAAAATTTATTCCTTCTTTCGGGAAATCAGGCACTTCGCGTATAAGTTTCTTTAAATGTTCCATTTTATTCAATTACGAATTACGAATTTCAAATTACGAATATTGTCTTTAATTCATAATTCGTAATTTGAAATTCGTAATTGATTTCTTACCTTTCTATTAAAAATGTCGAATACAAACCTTCCGGTTCTAAAACTATTTCTTCAATTTCATCAACTCTGGCGTGGGTCGGTCCGGTCAAAATTTCTTCGTGAAATTCTTTTACCGCTTTTTCAACGCCTTCGGCAAAGGCTTCAACCCGTCCGTCTTCGAGATTTTTTACATAACCGCGAACCTGATGCCGGGCGGCGGCACGCTGCGTAAAAAAACGAAAACCGACTCCCTGAACATCTCCGCTGATATAAAATTTTCTGGCAATCTTCATAAAGAGTTCAGAGTTTAGAGTTCAGAGTTTAGTGTTAAAATTCAAGAAACTCTAAACTCTAAACATTTTAACCCAAAGAATTCAAGCATTCCGCCAAAGTTCTGAGGCGGCAAGTGTAGATCGGCATTCCGCGTAATGTAAATTTGCTTGCCGGAGTCTGCCGGAGTTCTTCCGCTAAGGCAAGAAAATCCTTCGGTTCGTCGGTTTCAAAACTAATCAGATATTCCTGCTCGCTGAATCCGAAGGCGTGTGTCATATGAATTTTTATATTGTCGAATTTCTTGCCGACCATAAAATTTTCCTTTATTAATTTATCCCTTTCATCAGCCGTCATTTCATACCAATCGCTGCTTTTTTCGCACGGATAGAGAAAATGATATTTTTTTTCTCCGGCTTTGACGTGAAAACGGTCTTCGACACTTTCATTACAATCTTTCTGAACAAACATCATTTTTTGCGTAACGGACAAATAGTTATCAACCGTTTCAAAATAACTTCCAAGATTCGTGCGGTAAAGCCGGGCGGTCATATCCTGAATCAGATCGAGCGAATTTCCGACACGCCAGAACATCAGATCGGCTTTTGAATCAAAACCGATCAATGAATAACTAAACAGCAGAAGTTTATCGTTAAATTCGTTATAAACTGTTTGAAATTCGGATTTGAAAATCTTTTTTGTTTCGTTATCTAATTTACGCCAATCCGGGCTGACCCGAAAAAACATAAAGTTGACGAACTGTTTTTCGATGACCGGAAAAGCGTGAGGCGTTTTGTTGTCCGAAACGAGCCGCAGACCGCTCATTTCGGCATCTTCCTTTTCTAAGTCTATTAACTCCATTAATAAATTCCCGAAACTCCAGAATTATTGTTCATCAGCGGTCGGACCATAAACCGACGGAAGCGGCACATCTTTTAAACGCAGATAAACCGAATATTGTCCGCGATGATGAATCAGATGATTCATCACCATTCCACGCAAAACGGCGATTCGCGGCATTTCTAAAATAGTTTCATCTCCGTTTCTCAAACGCCAGTCTTTCATCAAATCCTCGTCCGCAGCGTTCTGTAAAACTTCCAGAGCTTTTTCCGTCTGTCTGTCAAAATGTGCGGTTAATTCAGCTCCCGTGTTGTTTTCAGGAACTTTGTATTCAGAAACGGCAAAATCGAGTTCCGGCTGATTAACAATGATGTCAACCCAACCCGTAACATCGGAAATATGATTTGCAAGTTTCCCGATCGTCATAGATTTTCCGTGCGGCGACCAATCGGCTTCGCCTTCGGGAAATCTTTCAAGCATCTTTCGGGTTGCAGCGGCTTCGCTTTTTAATTCGGCGGCGATGGTTTGCCCTAAACCCGGTCTTTCTCGTGTTTGCTGTCCGGCACTCATATTTTTTCTGCTCCTTTTTGAATTTGTTTTGAAATCAATTTTCGGGTTTATTGTGCCAAGTTTTATTTGCATTGTCCAAACGTGGATTTCAGATTATTTGTAAAAAGTTATTTTATTTTCTTTACTTACAACTGCTTTATGACCTATGCTAAAATAACTTTTTACAAACGGAAAAAATGAAAAAAATTCTAACAACTTTTATTTTTATTTTCAGTCTGAATATAATTTCCACGGCTCAACAGCGTCCGCTGTTGACAGATGATATTGATATTACTCCGCCCGGTGCGATTGAAATTTCCGCCGGAGTTGATTTTATTCAGGACGCAAAATTCCCGCTTTCGCGACTTAAAGGCGATTTAACAAGAGTCGGTGATGTTCGTATAAAAACGGGCTTTGCTTCAAATGTCGAAATTCAGATCGAAGGTGTCGTGCAGGAATACTTGGCGATCAATTCTCAATCGGCTAATCCTGTAATTCCTTTGAATGTTTTTGGAAATTCAACCAGTGATTACGGGGATATTCAAACTTCGGTAAAAGTTAAATTAAGAAATGAAACGGAAAATCTTCCGGCTTTAGGATTCAAGTTCGGTTTCCAACTGCCAAACTCGGATCAATCAAGAGGAATCGGAACGAATCAAATAAATATTTTCAGCAAAGTGATCGTTCAGAAAACCTTCGGAAAACAAACGGGACAAGACCCGAAACTTAAAGTTTACGGTAATTTAGGTTTGGGAATACAGACCGCACCGCTCGAAAGATTTACTCAAAATGACGTTTTGCTTTACGGTTTAGCCGGAATTTACAAGGTCAATGACAATATAAATATTGCCAGTGAAGTAAACGGACAGATCAGCACGAGAAGCGGTGCCGCCCCGCTCGGCACGGAAAGCAAAGGACAATTCCGCATCGGCACACAAATAAAAACCGCCGGTCTGCGTTTCGACACGGCGGCACTTCTTGGATTAACCAGATTCAGCCCGCGTTCAGGAATTATATTCGGCGTAACATATCAAACCCCGCAGATTTTCACTCCGGCTCAATAAAGAACAGCCAGTTGGCAGCAGCAGTCGGCAGTTGCAGGAAAAAGTAACTTACCACTTACCACTTACCACTATTTATCGGGCTGTTTCCCTTTCCGATATTCGGCGAAGTTCTGATCGCTTCTGTTACAAAATCCTTCGCAATTTTAACAGATTCAATTAAATTCTTGTCCAACGCTAAATTCGCCGTAATCGCCGCCGCCAGCGTGCAGCCCGTTCCGTGAGTTGAAGTCGTTTCAATAAATTCGCTTTCAAAAATATTTAGCTCTTCGCCGATAAACAAAAAATCTTTTGCTAATCTCTTATTATTTTTCTGTTTTGATCTTTTTAATTCTTCATCATCTGAAATTTGAAATTTGGAATTTGAAATCAGCATATGTCCGCCTTTTATCAGGACGTTTTTTGCTCCGAATCGCCGCATTTTTTCGGCGGCATTTCTGATGTCGTCTTCATTTTCGATCTTCATTTTTGAAATTCTTTCAGCTTCGGGCAAATTTGGTGTAATCAGATCGGCGAGTGGAAAAAGTTTTTCGACCAGCGATTGCAAAGCGGTGTCGTCAATCAGGTCAAAACCGGAAGTCGAGCGGACAACCGGATCAACAACTAGATTTTTCAAATCATTTTCTCTGATTATTTTCGCAGTTTCTTCAATAATTTCACGTGTCGGAAGCATTCCGGTTTTCAACGCGGAAATTTCAAAATCATCGAGAACGGGTTCGATCTGCCGGCGAACCGATTCCGGCGTTTGATGTTCCGCACCGAAAACGCCTTGTGTATTTTGAAAAGTTATCGAAGTTATCGCGGTGGTCGCAAAACAGCCGAAAGCCGTAAAAGTTTTAATATCGGCGATAATTCCCGCACCGCCCGAAGGATCAACTCCGGCGATTGTCAGACAGATTTTTGTCATAATTTTAATTTTCGCAGATTCTCCGCATTATTCAAAAATCCGATTGACGCAAATCCTTTTGCTCCGGCGGCTAAAACCTCCCGATAGTTTTCCGCATTGATCCCGCCGAGTGCGATGACCGGAAAAGGTTTTAGTTTTTCGCAAACTTTACAAAATTTTTCCAAACCCTGCGGTTCGCCGTAATTTGCTTTTGAAATTGTGCGAAATACCGGGCTGAACGTAACAAAATCGGCATCTTCCAGTTTTGCCTGCTCTGCTTTTTCAAGTGAATGCGTTGAAACTCCGATGATAAAATCGGACGGAAAATGCTCACGAATAATTTTTGTCTTGATGGATTTTGAGGTCAGATGAACTCCGTCCGCATCTGCTGCCAATGCTATATCGGCTCGGTCATTGACAAGAATTTTGGAGTCCGCGTGTTTTGAAATTTCAACAATTTCTTTCGTCAGTTTATAAATTAATTTTGCCGTGAGATTCTTTTCACGAATTTGGATTGAACTGATTTTTTCGTCAACCGCAAGTTTTATCAATTTGATGAGATTTTGTTTTTCGGCTTGGAAATTTTCCGGCGTGAGTTTTCCTTCCGTTATCAAATATGTAAAAGGTAGATCATTGGTGAAGATCATTTTGGCTCAGCATCTTTTGTGTCCGATTTTCCTTCGATCAGATGAACACTCTTTTTAAAATTTGCGATTTCCCAAAATGCGATAAACAAATTTAAAACTCCCAGTCCCGAAACCGCACCGCGAAACCAGGATGATGCCACAGTTGACTGAATAATCGGTAATCCGGTAGTTTCGACAGCCAATGCCAGCAGACGATTATCTCCCCAATCTCCAAGCCCGCCAAAATTCATCCACGGCAAAAGCGTCAGGGCAACACCCGCTTCGAGGCAGACGATTATAAAAAAAATAACGGTCAGTCTTGCAACCATAAATGCAATTATAACCGTAATTAATTGAAAATGAATAATTGAAAATGGATAATTTCAGAAAAATAACAAATTTTACTGTTTATTTTATGACTTTTGTTATTTCATTGGGCGATAAGCTCTTTGCTTAAACTGTTCAGGCGTTCGCTGACATCTCGATAATCAACATCAATCGTATAAATCTGTTCAAATAATTCGCGGGCTTTGTCGGTTTCTCCGTTTAGCTGATAAGCATTGGCTAATTCGTATTTTAATCCTTGTTTTTCATCTTCGATCAGATCATCCGTTTCAAACGCCTTTTCTAGCCAAATCAAGGCGAGATGCGGCATTTGTTTTTCCATAAAACAATGTCCGAGCAAGTTACAGCATTGAAAAAAACGTCGAGTTCCGTCATTTACACGGACGCAGTTTGCCGCATCCTGAAACTCCCTGATGGCATTTTCAAGAAGTCCCATTTCCTGATAGGCAACGGCGTAGTGGTAGTGATTTTCATAATCATCCGCAGTTTTAGGTGTGCTGTTTTCCTCAAAACCCAGTTCATCTTTGAAATTCTCGAAGTCATTATTGTTTTCGGTTTCAGTTTTGAACTCGGTTTCCAGTTCGGGAATAGTTTCTATGTTTTCATCGTAAATATCACTTGCTTTTTCTATTTCTTCATAATTAATTCTTTCTTCAATGAACTCTTTATGAGTTATATTTTCAAATTTTTCCGCTTCCGCCTCTTCCGGTGCAACGTCATTTTGATTCGTTTGTGCTTCTATTTTCTTTTTCAGTTCATCAAACTCTGCTGTGTTTCCAAAGTCTTCTACCAATTTGTTCAGAGATTTTTCCGCAAGTCCTTTATAACCTTGTTCAATATAAAATTTGATACTTTCAACTTCTTCTTCAACTTCTCTATTGGAAAAACTTACATCTTTCAGCTCGTTTTCAATTGAAAATTCTACCTTATTTTCAGAATCGGTGAATTCAAATCCTTTGATCTCATCACTTTCATCAGTATTTTTACTTTCCGAATCAACCCCGAACTCACCTTCTTCTATACTTTTATCAAATAATATATCTTCTGCTTCTTGAAAGCATTCACTCTCTTCAAATCCATTGGTTTCAAACCTGAATCCGTTTGACGAATCATTTTCAGCATCATTATTTAACCCATCAAATTTTTCAAAATTCGGAACTTCAGTTAAATCAACTGAAGTTTCCTGCCAAAGTTGATTATCTTTAACTTCATCATCGAAATCATACAACTCATTAATTTCCTTTAACCGGCTTGAAACTCCGATGTCGTGCGGTATGAGTTTCAGCAATTGGGCAAGTGCGAAATTTTCGTCTTCAACCGAATCATTTTCGCGGGATACTTCCGCCAATCTTTCCAGAGTTTTCTGCAAGGACGGTTCATCATTTTGCCACCCGTGAAATCTTGCTAATAATCGCAGAGCTTCTATCTGTTCGGGATTTCTGGCTAAAACCTCATTAATATATTCGCTCAGTTGTTCAGGTTTTCTGTCAATCAAAAGATGTTCCGAAACCATCGAAAGAATTCTAACGGTTGATTCCAGATCGTCTTTTTCCAGATAAATTTCTATCAGATCAATTAATTTTGAGTAGTTTGCCGGTTCGCGTTCGACAAGTTCGATTATGATCTCCTCCGCTTTTTCCGGTTTGTCTATTTCAAAATAAACATCAATCAGTAAGTGAGAAATTTCTTTATTATAAGGGTCTTTTTCCGTGAGTTCTTCAAGAATTTTAGCTGCTTCTTCCGGGTATCCCAATTTGTTCTGCGATTTCACATATCCATTGACCGCAAACATATTTTCCGGCAGCATTTCCAAAGCATCCGAAAAAGCCTTCACGGCGGATTCGTCCCGATCATCTTCGGAAAGCCTTAAACCTGCTTCAATATATGCTTCCGCAGCTTTTTCATTTTGATTATCCTGCCGGTAATATTCTGCTATCTTTATATAAATATCCGAATTTTTTGAATCAATTTCACCGAGAATTTCCCATATTTCCAAAGCCTTGTCACGAAATCCCTTTTCTTCATATCTTCTGGTAATATCGGTATAATGTCTTTTTGCTTCAGCAACAGAACCTCTTATGCGATAAAGTTCGGCTAGTTTTGCTGAAATTTCAATAGATTCCGGTTCGATTCGATAAATTTTGTTGTAGATTGAAATCGCTTTTTTGGCAAATCCTTGTTTATTATAATGTTCGGCTACCTGCTGATAACAGTTGACAGCAGACTTTTGATCGTTGCATTTTACATATAAATCCCCGAGCATATTGATTGTATTAATATCTTTGGAATCATTCTCAACGATTGTTTTATACTCGCTGATCGCTGACTGAAGTTTGCCCTGCGTTAAAAAACGCTCCGCACTTCTCATTGCTTTGCTTTTGTTAAAACTCATTGTGAATAAATGAAAAAGAAACGAAAATTTGTAAAATTATTGATCTTAGGAAATGATTTTATTGTGTTTATCAAACTCTCTAACTTTTTTTGTAAAGGATTTTTGGTGGAGAATCTTTCAACACACTCCGCAAGAATTAATTTAGCACGCAGAAGCAAAAACTGTCAACAAGTTTTAACAATGTTTGTCAGATTATTCTTTCAGTTGATTGGAATTTAGAATTTTTAAGTTTTTTATGAACATTTTCTATGGAATGAAATTTGAGTTTGCTAAATAAGTAAAAGGAATTAAATAACCTGACCCACCAAATAAATTTAATTCTTAATCGGTGAAACCGATGATATATTTGTAGCCCACAACGCAAGTTGTGGGAAAAGATAATCACCGGATAAAGCCATTGAAGATGGCGACATAT
>JBGTKR010000105.1:0-3028 GCA_041744535.1 Pyrinomonadaceae bacterium | reverse complement strand
AAACGGTTTTGAATCAAAATTAAACGCACAACCTTTTTTTACAACCGGACAATGGCAGAAAATAAATTCAAATGATGTCGAGGTTTTTGCTCCCGCCGGAACTGATCCTTTAATAAAAAAACGGGCGGAAGAATTAGCGGTTTTGGCATCGGAAGCGAAGGGTTTTGTCGGGAATTTATTGGGGAATACCGCAAATGTTCCGATAAAAATCGTTTCAGCCGGACGCGGAGCCGGTTTTTCCGAAAGCGGCGTGATTTTTGTTGATGACAGCGTGTTTGTGCGGCGAAAAATTGATGCTCAAACTGCTGTAAATATTACGGAAGGAATTGCTAAAACTTGGTTGGGCAATATTTATAAAGTAAATGGAAACGGTTATGGAGTAATCAGGGAAGGATTATCACGCTTTATCGCAACGGAATTTATCGAGAAAAAATACGGAAAAGAAGTGGCAGATATAGAGCGTCTGCGGCAGAGAACCAATTACGCGACGATAATCAACCGAGATTCTCCGCTGAATATCGCATCTCCGGTGGACGGATATTATTACACTCTGAACGCGAATAAAGGGGCGGTAATTTGGAAATATATTGCAAAAAAAATCGGGAAGGAAGATTTCTTTAAAATCATACGGGAACTGGCAAAAAGCGGAACTTTAAGTTTAACCGAAATCAGAAAAGCATTTTCAACTGAAAAAGAATATCTGGATTATACGCTCGATAAAGTAACCGAAATGAATCTTTTAGTCGGACTGCCGCAGAAAAGCGGTAACGGGACGAAGGTTGCCTTGAGAAACTTGGGTGAAATTCCGGCAGATGTAGAAATATCCGCCACTCTCGGAAACGGACAAAAATTGAACACGCAAGTTACGATTCCGGCAAAGAGCTTCGGTGAAGCGTTTTTTAATACTCAAAATAAAATTCTTCGCGTCGAGGTTGATCCCGACAAGATTTATCCGCAGATAAATTATGCTGATGATATTGCACCGAAAGAAATTGATGATGATGATCCGGTCGTTTTTATCAAACGTGATTTTGACCGTCAAAAATTTGCCGAAGCTGAAATCAAAGCAAGGAAGGTATTAGATGTGTATCCGAATTTTGATGATGCTGAAATACTGCTTGCCCGGTCCTTGTTAGCACAAAATAAAATTACGGACGCACAAAGAATCTTTCAAAGCGTTTTGGATGAAAAACTCCCGACTGCCAGAAGTCTGGCGTGGGCAAATGTCGGACTCGGAGAAATTGCCCAAAAAACCGGAAATAATGCTCAGGCAATCGAGAATTTTGAACAGGCAATAAAATCCGCCGCCGAATACGGTGCGACTTTGGCTGCCCGAACCGGTAGAAACAAAATTAATCGGAATAATTCAATAGATGCCGATATTTCATCATTTTTTGAAAGATTTGACAAGATAGTTGTCGCAAACGATAAATCTCAGATCGAATCCGTAATCGTGAACGGTGAAATTTCCCGATTTTCAAACAGCATTGCCGGACAATCTCAACAATGGAACACGAAAGTATTAAATATTGATAGGATAAATGAAAATAACATTCTAGTTGAAACCAATTTGAGTATTAAACTTCTAAATCGAAATAATGAAAGCGGATTAGCAGTGTTTCGTTTGTCGAAAGTCGGCAATGAATGGAAACTGAGCGGTGTAGATATTTTTGAAGTCAGATAATCCTTATAATATAATGTCAAAACAAAAGTTAAGCGGCGAAATTCGGCAAAAAGCTAAAAATGTAAAACTTTTATTGATGGATTGTGATGGGGTTTTGACAGATGGAAGGTTGTATTTTTCTAAAGATGGTGAAGAACTAAAAGTTTTTAATATTAAGGATGGGCAGGGAATTGTCAGTTGGCACAAAGCCGGTTTTTTTTCCGGTGTCATAACGGGAAGAAATTCCGTTATGCTGGAAAAGAGAGTTAAAGAAATCGGAATCCGTTATTTGAAACAAAATTCAAAAAATAAAGTAAAAGATGCGATTGAAATTTTGGCAGATTGTAAATTGTCATTTAATGAAGCGGCATTTATCGGAGATGATATTTCGGACTTGGAATTATTAAAAAAGGTCGGCTTTCCCATCGCTGTTGACGATTGTGCTGAAGAAATTTTAAAGGAAGTTTTGTATGTAACGAAGAAAAAAGGCGGATTAGGAGCAGTTCGGGAAGTTACGGATTTACTATTAAAATTAAGGTAATTAGTGGTCGAGATTTTCTGTTCGTTTTAAACTTGACAATTTATTAAGAAATGTAGAGAATCTTAAATTGCTCTTAACGAAGAAAGAAATTTGAGAATTCGTTTTTGAGGTTGACAATAAAATTCACTTGTGTATAATTAATAATTTCGTCTTGTAAGAAAGTGAGGTTATTTAAAATTACAAGTTGAAAGTAAATTTAGTTTAGAGTTGACAATTAAAATTTTTTCTGTATAATAGAAAAGTTGCCTCAAATTGAGTTTGTAAAAAATAATTCATTTTTAGGTTTGACAATATAAATTAAGTTTTATATACTTAAAAGTTCGCTTGAAGTTAAAGCGAGATTTGAAAAGTAAAAGTAAAATTGGTATTTGAAAACTAGGTAATGCGAGTCCATGTGTTAATTCAAACACAGTTCGGAACTAACACCGAACTTTAAAATAAAAATCAGTTAGGAAACAACTTTTTAACGAGAGTTTGATCCTGGCTCAGAATCAACGCTGGCGGCGTGCCTCAGACATGCAAGTCGTACGATTAAACTTTCCTTCGGGAAAGATATAAAGTGGCGTACGGGTGAGTAACACGTAAGTAATCTACCTTTGGGTGGGGGATAACTCAGGGAAACTTGAGCTAATACCGCATAATGCAGCGGCATCATATGATGACGGTTGTTAAAGCATTTATGTGCCTAAAGAGGAGCTTGCGGCAGATTAGCTAGTTGGTAAGGTAATGGCTTACCAAGGCAACGATCTGTAGCCGACCTGAGAGGGTGGTCGGTCACACTGACACTGAATAACGGGTCAGACTCCTACGGGAGGCAGCAGTCG
>JBGTKR010000104.1:0-15011 GCA_041744535.1 Pyrinomonadaceae bacterium | reverse complement strand
TTTCCCGCGAATAAACGCGAAAGGACGCGAAAATAAAACAAAACTTTTTTTTGAATTTCTTTTTTCGCGTTCTTTCGCGTATTTCGCGGGCATCTTTTTCTTATTTTCAAAGCAAGCAATTTCTATACCGCTCAGTAATGATATTTTATAGAAACCAAAAGGAGTTCTAAGCTATGAAAAAATTTATTCTCATTTTAAGTGGTGTCCTAATTTGTGTTGCTTTTTCTTCTTGGCGAATTTAGCGGGCTTTGCGGGAAACATTTTTCTCCCGCAAAGACGCAAAGAACGCAAAGTAAGAAACTTCATCATTTGCCGGCAACAAACTAATAGGACATTACCCTTTGCTTCTCGACATACAGAAAACAAAACGGATATGATAACCTTGTCAGAACTTTTGGGACACGGAGACTTAAAAACTTTGAAGACGTATGCACATCCGAGTTTTGAGCATAAAGTATCTGCGATCAATGAAGTAGAGAAAAATAATGCAAAAGCAGTCTAAAATGAAACTTGTAGCTGCATTTTTAGATACAGTCTGTTTTATCTCATTCCGAAAAACTTTGATAAACACTTATAAATAAATAGTTTAAGAGAATTATTATTTCAATTTTATATGAAACTTCGCATACTTTATCACGGAAATTGCTTTGACGGCGTTTCGTCTGCCGCAATTTTTACTAAGTTTTATAAAGCAAAAATAAACCCGCAAGCCGAAATCGCCTATACGCCGACGATGCACCGGGCGGGAAATGCCTTTGACCAAGACCAATTCGACGGCGACGAAAATGCTATCGTTGATTTTAAATACTCTGCCGATGAACGCTTAACGTGGTGGTTCGATCATCATCAATCGGCTTTTCTTTCAAAAGAAGATGAAAAACATTTTTTGAACGATGATTCGGGCAAAAAATTCTTGGACACGACGAGCAAATCCTGTGCGGAATTTATTGCACGAATCGCCGATGAAAAATTCGGCTGGAAGGATGAATCGCTCAATGAACTTATCGAATGGGCTCACATAATTGACGGTGCTTTATACGAAAATCCGGCTCAATGTGTTGAACTAAAATCATCAGCACTAAAATTGATGCAGGTCATCGAAGGCGAAAAAGATCCGAAATTCATTGAGCGAATCATTAAAAGTTTGACCGAAAAATCTTTGGACGAAGTTTTGGAAAGCGAAGAAATTCAGACGAAATTAAAACCCATTCTTGAGCAGCATTGGAACACGGTTGAACTAATTAAAGAGCGTGCAAATTATTCCCGCGGGGTAGTAAACTTTGATCTGTCCGACAAAAAAATTGACGGCTATAACAAGTTCATCCCGTATTATTTCTATCCGCAGACGACTTATAACGTCGCTTTAACGCAAAGCAAACACCGCACAAAAATCTCCGTCGGTTCAAACCCCTGGTCGCCGCGTCCGCGTCGGCACAATATCGCCGAAATCTGCGAAAAATACGGCGGCGGCGGACACGCCGTAGTCGGTGCGGTTTCGCTCGCTCCCGACGAACTCGAACTCGGCAAAAAATATATGCGGGAAATTATCGAAACTTTGCAATTCGACAAATAGGTGAAAAGTGAGAGGTGAGAAGTGAAAAGTGATTCAAAGTGAAAAGTGAGAGGTGAGAAGTGAGAAGTGAGAAGTAAAAAAATGTTTTCACTTTGAATCACTTCTCACCTCAAACCGCGTCGGTGCAATCATTGCTTTTGCTTCCGCGTTGTAATAATCGTAAACGAGCGATGGTGAGGTTTGAGCGTTGATGCCGAAGCGGGGTTTGAATGTGAATTTGAAATCTTTTTTGTCCGCACCGAGCCACATATAAACTATTATTTTATCGGGCAAAATGTCATAACGGCTGATGGTATTTTCCTTAACCGACCTTTCCAAAGACAGCGGATCAACATCCGCACCCGGCGGGATTCCGATCTCGGCTAGAACCATTCCCCACCTGTTTTGTTTTCTGTTTATCCCGACATTGCAGATAATTTCTTCGCCGATTTTTGCAATGTTTTTATCGTAAATTACCTGCAAATCAAAATAACCTGAGTCTTCTTTCGCCTGATTCCATTTGACGTAATAAGTCGAAACTATCTGACTCATCGCCAATGAATCAAAACCTTTTATTTGGATTTTATTTTCCTGTTTTAGGAATTCGGAAACATCGAGCAAAAACGGATTATTTAATTCTTTTTTGGAAACTTCGATCTCTTTAATTTTTACGCCGTTGATAAAAATTTCCACCTTGACGGGCGAATTTTGTTTGAAAATTTGCTGCATTTCTTGAAATAAAATCAAATTGTCGAGAACATTTACGGTGGTCTGCGTCGAATACCACACGCCGTATTTGTCTTTGTTCTGCAAAATAAAACTCAGCCCTTTGAAAATAAGTGGTTCATTTTTATTTTTGGTTTTAAGAAGTGCCTGCAAAACGAGTGCGGTGGTTTCGATCTCGGCGGATTTTCCCCAACCGTGAAAAGGTGTGGTTTTTGTTGTCCAAATGGCGTTTTCATTTTCAGCTAATTTTGCTGTAACAGCGTTTGCGGTTTCCAAGTCGCCGGTTTCGATTGCCGTTAAAGCGAGATTTGCTAAAACGAAGGAATCATCTATTTTATTTTCCGCAAATCTGCCTTTTAGATACGCCAACGCTTTTTGCAGAGAATCTTTGTTTCCGCCCGTCAATGAAAGTGAACGTGCAACATAAGCGGTTGAAATATCCGTATTTCCTCTGCTCGTCGTCCAACTTCCGTCAGGTTTTTGCTGTTTCAAAAGCCAATCTTCCGCTTTTTCGATTACTTTTTCATCAACTTCAATAAAACCTTCGGCATTGTTCAGAAACCGCAGAACATAGGCAGTTAAAGCAATATCAGAATTATTTCCGTTCCAATATCCGAATCCCGAATCGGTTTGATAATTTAGAAGCCGCCGATAGCCTTCCTGCAAATATTCCGAAGCGGTTTTTTTCAAATTCGCATCAATCGGTTTTCCGAGTTCTTTTTCAACCTTCAAAATCATCAGATTCGGATATGTCGAAGAAGTCGTCTGTTCGCCGCAGCCGTATGGACGTTTCAGAAGTCCTTCGATGGATTCGGCAACGTGCGAAAGCATATTCGGATAAATTTTTAGTTCGGCTTTTTGTGTTTTCGGAAAGGCATTGACGGGAAAATTCACCTCAAAACTTGTTTCGTTTTGAAAAAGTTTCGCTTGCGTTTCGACAATTTCTTTGCCGTTCGGTTTGACCTTTACGGTTTTTTCAATCGCATCGTTTTCTTCCTTTGCAATCGCCGTAACTTTTTGTGTGCCGTTCTCAATCGGCGAAACCGCACGAAAATCAAAAACCGCATTTTGTGTCGAATCCGCGTCAACTTTTATTTCCCGCGTCGAACCGTTGAGCATTTTTGACCAGACATTTTCCGACATTTTTACGGAAACATTTTGCGGTTTTTCCGTATAGTTGCGAACGGGAACTGGCAGAGAAATCTCATCGCCTTCGGTCAGAATCTTCGGCGGATCGAGTTCGGCAAAAAACGGCTTAAAGGTTTGCAGTTCCTTTTCAACCACGCCGATTTTGCCGTTTTCATCCGTCCCGACGGCGTAAAGTTTCCAAGTCGTTAAACTGTCCGCCATCTTAAATTTTATTTCCGCCTTGCCGTTTTTATCGGTAATCAATTCCGGCGACCAAAAAAGATTTTCGGCAAAATAATTGCGGACACGCGGCGTAAAAACGGGCTGTCTTTTCGGCGTGCGGGAATCTGATTTTGTAATTGTGTTGGAAATAGCAGAATCGGTTGTGTTCGTAATTTCAACTGCATTTGATGAAACATCAACCGTTGCCGTAACTCCGCCAACATTTAGAGATACACCAACTTCTATCAAAATACTCGCTTCAACTTTTAAGTTTGAAATAACCGTTGATTCAAAACCGGAAGCAAAAACCTTTAATGAATAAACATCAGGCGGCAGATTATCAAGTAAAAATTTGCCTTCGTCATTGCTTGTTACAGCTCGACTGAATGTGCGTGAAGTGTTAAAAACTTCGGCTGTCGCACCCGGAATTACAGCACCCGTCGGATCGAAAACCGTTCCGCCGACTGCACCGTTCGGCGTTGTAACCGTTTTTTGCCGGATGATTCTTATTGCATTCATAAAAAAATCGTCGGAATTATCTTCATCGGTTATAACTTCTTCACTCATTACACCGCTGAAATTTATGAGTTCAAAATCGTCATAATTCGCCTCGATGCCGTCTTTCCCTTTACTTCGGACGGCAAAATTTAAAACTTTTTGTCTGACCTTTTTAGATGTTTCGCCTTCGACGATATAGACGTTTAACGGAATTCTGTTTTCACGCTTTTGAATATAAAATGAATGTCCGAAAATATCCTTTAATTTGTCGAGATCAAAACCGATTTTCTCCAAAATATTCCGCATTTCGGCTTCCGTTTCGGGAAAGGTTTTGTTTTTTTCAATATGATCGTTAAAACCTTTTTTCAATTTTGCTTTTGTAACGATGAAATAATCCGCTTCGTTTTTCCAAACCCTAAAATCATCGCTTTTGCCGTTTGCGTTTTCCGCTTTACCGTCTTCGCCGAGGCTTTTTATTGTCAAAACATAATTTACGCGGTCAACCGAAAACTCGAATTTATAAGGGTTTCCCCAAGCATCACGTAATTTATCGAGATTGAGATTTTGTTTCAAAACCTCTTCCCGCAAGGTCTTGTAATCGGTAATAAATCCGTCGGTGCGGGTTGTATAATCGAGCAACGCTTTGTCAATTATATTTCCCGTTTCGCTAAAGTATTTCCAGCCTTCGTCCAGAATTTTTATATCGTCAAAAGTATGCGATATTTCGTCCGCACCGTTTGTCCAGATTTCCAGAATCCGTCTGTCTTTTTTGATGCGAAACTCCGTCCGAAACGAATTTCCCCAAGGGTCTTTGAGATTTGCAAAATTTATGTTGTTCGCAAGTAGAATTTGCCGAAAGGATTTTTCATCCTTCGGGTAGAGGCTTTTTTCGGAATAGGATTTTTCAATTACCAAGCGAAGCGAGTTTAATTGTTCTTGAAGACGCGGCAAATACAGGTTTTTTAATTTGTATTCGAGGCTTTCGTTTTCCATCAATGAAGGTTTGTAACCGCCGTTTCGCAAGGCGATCTCCAGGACGAGCTGCAGATCGGGTTTGACGGGTTTTGATAAATCCAGATTTTTGATGTTGTTTACCGACACATTTCCAAAAACCTTTTCATCACCGAAAAAATCCGAAAGCGGTGAGATAAATGTGCGGTTTAAGAATGAATTTTCGCTGCCTAGTTCGCTTAAACTTCCCGCCCTCTGTTCAATCGCTTTATCCAAAACCAAAACGCCGAGTGCAGTTTCCGTTCCGGTTTTTCCGCCCAAAAGCGATGTAAAATTAACCGTCGCTTCTTCGCCCGGACGAAAAACACTTTTTTTCGTGTCGGCTTTTATCGCCAGATAATCGGGAGTCGGATAAATTATGCCTTTCGTGTCGAGTTCGATTTCGTCATCTTTTTTGTTTTCGATGTAAGCGGCAACCGTCAGATTATTTTCAAAATCTTCGCGGTAGGGAATCGTCAATTCGCCGCGTCCGTTTTCGAGTCTGATCCGTTGAGTATAGATTAGCTGATGTTTCCTAACCACATCAACAAAAACCGTTTCGCTTTGTTCGCTCGAATTTATTGAAACTTTTATCGGTTCACTCCTTCGATATGCAATTTTATCCGTTGCAATTCTGACTGCGGGTTCGTCGTTAAAAGATATGTTTTCCTCAAGCATTCCCGTTTCGCCTTTTTTGTCTTTAGCGATAATTTTTATATTAATTTCGTCCGTTTCAGAGGACACAGGCAAATTCAAACGTGCCGCACCGTAGGAATTTGTCTGCACTTTGGAAAGGAGTTTGCCGATCTCGTCCGGCGAATCTTTTTCTTCCCTTTCGATCAGTTCAAAAATTTCAACATCGCATACGGCAGGTCTTCCGTCGGCGTAAAATGTTGAAAGGTAAAAGTTTAGCGGCAAACGTCCGCTTTGATCGTATGTGTCGCCGATCAGATAAACGTGAATCGCTTCCTGCGTCAGACGCACATCAAAACGCTTCTGTTCGGTGCGTCCCGTCGTCGAATCCGTAACGTAAGCGGTAAAATTCAAATCCTCGAATTTTTCCCGCCCGTCGGCATCGAAATTTTTGTGTGCTTTGGAAATATCAATTTCCGCCGTAAATTTTCCCGTTTCATCCAGCTCGCCTTCGATTTCGGGAATCTTGTAATTTTCCCCGTAACTTTTCGGCGTTGAAACAATGCGAACTTTTCCTTTTTCGAGTGTTTTTCCGAAAAGATAATCGGCTTGAATCTCTACTTTAGCCGAATTTTGCGACGGCAGATAAAACGCTCGAACGGGTTTTGCATAAATATAAAAATTCGGCAGATCGTAGCGTGTGATTTTAATTCCCGTTTGGTTTATTTCATTATTTTCCGCATCTTTAACAAGGATTTGATAATTGCCGAGTTTCGCACTCGCCGGAATTTTCCAATTTGTCGCAGCAATGCCGAATTTTGATGTCGTAACTTTTTGCGTAAAAACCAATTCCTCGTCGTCATCATCGCTCATTACTTCAACGGTAAGTTTACTGTTTTTTACCGGAAGCAAGCTAAAATCGGTCTGATACAAACGTAAATTTAAAGTCTGCTCCGGCTGATAGATAGTCTTGTCGGTCTGAAGATTGACCATTTTAAGAGCGAAATTGCTCAGATTGTCTTTGATATTTCTCATAACGCCGTCTTTTTTTCCTGAAATTTTTATTTCCAGATCATCTTCGGTCAGAAAATTCGGCATATCAAATTCCAATAGAGCCGTTCCGTTTGCGTCTGTTTTCGCCCGGGTCTTTATTTGCTTTTCCCCGTCTTCGATCTGAATTTCTCCCACGATTTCCACGTTTTCAGCGGGTTCTTGTGTAAACGGATTGACCGCCAAAACGCGGACGCGATAAATTTTGTTTTCCAGAATTCCACTGCCTGCAAAGGCTTGAAGCTGAAAAATACCGGGCAGAAGCCGCGAAAAGGAAATAATTCCACTCGTCTGCAAATTCGGGTTTTCCTTCGCCGCTACTCGATAACGCAGGCGATACCAAAGCATAGAATCAATATCAATCATCGAACTTTCGATCTTTAGCGGCACATTCAGGATTTGCTTTCCCGCTTTGATCTCGTTCTGCGTAAATCTCTGTGCCAGAATTTCGTCCCGCACATTGAGAATTTCGAGTTTGATCTCCGCCGCAAAACTTGACGAATTATTTTCTAACGCCAGTTTTGTCTGCACGATATTCGATTCAATAATCGCTTTTGTCACCGTTTCATCAAGAAAAATCTCCTGTCCGCCAAAAGTTGTTTTGGTCGAAAAAAGACACACTACGGATATTACGAGCAAAGCGATAACTCCGGTTCGCATAATAACTTAACCTCTGTTTTTTTTACTTTTTTTTAGTTCCGTTAAATCTATTTGCTATGATGCGTCGGGATTTTTAATCGGTTGCTTTGGGCGGATTTTATAAAATTTCTCAGTTCTTTTTGTCATAAATTTTCGAGTATCGGTGTTTTTAATTTAGAAACACTAATTTCAAAGTTATTAAGGGAGAAAATTAAAAAGATGAAAAAGATATATTTTCGCTACGCACTTTTATTAACCGTTTTTTGTCTATTCGGAACAGTCGGTTTTGCCGGAGATAAGTATGGATTTTGCGAAGGAAACTGGAGTTCGGGCGGTAGAGTTTCCGTCAAAGATTTACGCGAAACGACAGTCGGAGCAACGAGTCTTCTGGAAGTTGACGGAATGAAAAACGGCGGGATCAGCATCAAAGGTGAAAATCGGGGTGATATTTTAATTCGTGCGTGCGTTCAGGCTTCGGGAACTTCCGAGCAGGAAGCAAATGCGACTTTGAGCAATACACGCATTGAAACCAACGGCGTTATCAAAGCTGTTAATTATACCGAAGACGCTAAATATTCGGTTTCTTACGAAATACTTGTTCCCGTTCAAACGAGTCTTAAATTAACTGCACACAACGGCGGAATTTCGATAAGTTCGGTTGAAGGAACGCTGAACTTTGAAACGAAAAACGGCGGCGTGAGTTTGAAGGACATATCGGGCGATGTCAAAGGAATGACGAAAAACGGCGGCGTTTCGGTGAAACTTTCGGGCAATTCGTGGCGTGGAAACGGCTTGGAGGTTGAAACAAAAAACGGCGGTATAAATCTACTGCTTCCCTCAAATTACTCGGCGAATGTCGAAACCGGAACGGTCAACGGAGGTTTCAAAAGTGATTTTACGGAACTTAAAGTTCCCGAAAAGGACGAAAATGGACGCTGGTATAGACCGAAAAAAGTCAACGCGAGCATCAACGGCGGCGGTGCAAAAATCCGTGTCGTAACGACCAACGGCGGAGTAAATATTAAATCGTCAAGTAAATAAGGCTCCTCCTTATCTTGATGAAAAAAGGGAACGCCGACTTTACAAATTATAGTCGGCATTCCCTTTTTTTGTATTTTCAATTGATTACAGATTTTCCAAAACAAAATCCGCCATCAAATTATAAAGATGATAAACCTGTTCGGGGTCGGCAACGCCGTGCCGCTGTGTCGGATAAAGCATCAGATCGAATTGTTTTCCGTTTTTTTGCAGTTCGTAAACGAGTTTTATGGTGTTCTGCAAATGGACGTTATTGTCCATTATTCCGTGAATAAGCAGAAGTTTTCCACTCAAATCTTTGGCGGCGGTCAAAACGGAAGTTTTCGCATAGCCCGTCGGATTATTTTCCGGCGTGAGCATATATCTTTCCGTGTAGATCGAATCATATAAAGCCCAATCGGAAACCGTTCCGCCGGCGATGCCGATCTTGAATGATTTACCGTGCGTTAAAGCATAAGTCGTCATAAATCCGCCGTAGCTCCAACCCCAGATTCCAATTCTATCGCCGTCAACAAAAGGCTGGGATTTCAGGAATTTAACGCCGTCTTCCAAGTCGAGAAATTCGGTTTGACCGAGTTTTTTATAAGCCGTCCATGTTTCCTTTTCGCCTTTGCCGCTGGCTGAACGCGGGTCTAAAATCCATATAATATAACCTTTTTGAGCGAGGAATTGGTGAAACATATATCTGCTTCCGCCCCACGCATTACGAACCTGCGGAGCGTGCGGACCGCCGTAAACGTGGCTCATTACCGGATATTTTTTTGTCGGATCGAAATTCGGCGGTTTTATCATAATCGCTTCCATCTCGAAACCATCACGGTTTTTGACCTTCAAAAATTCCGGTTTGCTCAGGTTATATTTTGCCAGAACATCAACTTTGTTTTCGTTAATAACCTTTTCAACCGTTCCGTCCGCCCGGTGCAGAGTCGTCTGCGGCGGCGTGTTGATGTCGCTCCAGACATCTACGAAATGCGTAAATGTCGAATTAAAGGTCGCACTGTGCGTTCCTTCTTTTTTGGTCAAGCGGGTTAAACCCGTCCCGTCCAATTTAATGCGGTAAATTTGCGGTGCGATGTGGCTGTGTTCGGTGGCGGAAAAATATGCAAAACCGTTTTTTTCGTCAACGCCGTAAAATGAACGGACTTCCCAATCGCCTTTGGTTATTTGTTTGATCAATTTTCCGTCCTTGCCGTAATGATAGAGATGCTGCCAGCCGTCGCGTGTGCTTTCCCAGATAAACGAACCGTCTTTGAGCCAGTGCGGATTGTCTATAACTCCAACCCAAGCCTCCGAAGTTTCCTTGAAAAGCGTGTTCGTTTTGCCGCTCGCTAAATCATAACCGTTCAGATCGAGATATGTCTGCTCGCGGTTTTGTGCCTGATAAACAACCCATTTTGAATCGGGCGACCAATCCACGCGGGAAATCAAAAAGTCCGCTTCTTTATAATTTGAAGTATCAATATCGGTAACTTTGCCCGCTGCGGTGTCGGCAACTTTCAATGTAACAAACGGATTCGGGTCGCCCGCCTGCGGATAATTCGTGTCTTCGACGGTTTGATTCGTTTCGATGTCATCGGTCAAAACGAATTTCGGAACGGTTGAATCATCGGTTCGCAAAAACGCGATTTTCGTCGAATCCGGCGACCACCAATAACCGCGATTCTGCCCGCGTCCGTAAAGTTCCTCTTCATAAACCCAAGCCAGATAACCGTTCAATGTATTTTTATTGCCGTCTTTCGTGAATTGAGTTTCCTTACCGCTCGCAATATCCACCGAGAAAAGATTATTTGCTTTAACAAAACCGACCTTTTTTCCATCCGGCGAAAAATCTGCTTCGAGTTCTTTGATTTTATCCTTGGTTATCTGTTTCGCCGTTTTCGTGTCGGCATTATAAATAAATAAATCTTCATCCGAGGTTAATAAAAACGAATTTGAAGCCTCGCTTTGTGCAACAAAATTTTCGGAAATAGATTTTGCTTCTTCCGGCGGCAAACCAATCTTTGTCAAAGCCGTAACAACATCAACGCTGTCAAAATAAACGGTTTCCTCGCCCGTCTTTGAATTAACCCGAACAAACTGAAGACCGCTCGCCGCTTTTCGCTGTTTTACAAACGATGTCCCGTCGCTCGACCAACGCAAACCGGAAGTCGGAAATCCGCTGAACGCAACCTTCTTTTGCGGGTTATAAATATCATCAATCGTCAGACTCTGTTTTTCTATCGGATTCTGTTTCTCCGTTTGCGAAACTGCAAATGATGAAAAAGTCAGAACTATTAATAAAAGCCAAATGGTTTTTCTCATAATTTTTTCTCTTTTTTGAATTTACGGGAAAGAATTTAATTTTAATAGAGTATAAACGATAACTCTTTGAAAGTGCTAATTAAACGGAAATTTTGTCAACCGACGGAACGCACGCGACCCGCGTGCCACAAATGCGAAAGCATTTGAAAAATGTTTATAATCTCTCATCATAAGCACTGCTAAAACGCCATTCATCAAATCTTTCACAAAGTCCCGCTTTCACCGGATTATTGTGAATATAATCAACCGTCTTTACAAAATGCTCATAATCCCGCATAAATCTGTCAAAATATTCCTTGCTCCAAAACTTCCCTTCTCTTACCAAAATTTTATTCGCCTCGTGTGAAGTATAAGATTTCAGCGAGTGCATTATTGAAGCTAAAGACTGGTTTTTCAGAGGTTTTATTAAAATGTGAGCGTGATTCGGCATCAGCACATAAGCAATCAATTTGTACTTTTTGTTATCAAAATAAAATAATGTATCTTCGACCAATTCAGCAATTTTTTTATCTTTCAGATAGCATTCACCGTGTGATTTATCCAGATATTTATCAATTTTCCTGTGATATTCGATTTCCGAAATCAATTCCAATTCCAGTTCTTTCTGCCATTTTTCAATTACTTTTTTCGGAAGAGAATCACCAAGTCTGAAAGTTATAAATTGAACAATTTCACCGCCGTCAAAATGCGGCAAATATCCGCGGCTATACCAAAGTCTTGGAGTATTATTTTTTTCATTCATAAAAAAAATGAGTTAATGTCGGAACGCACGCGACCCGCGTGCATCGCGTGTTCTTACACGCGAAATTGGTTTGTCATCTTTATAGTGCATAACGGATTTTTCGTGCTTTGCACTCATTGCACGCGGGTCGCGTGCGTTCCGTCGGTTACGCCTTCGGATGTGCGTTGTCATAAACTTCAATCAATTTTTCCATCGAAACCTGTGTATAAATTTGCGTTGTCGAAAGTCTGGCGTGTCCGAGTAATTCCTGAATATCACGCAAGTCTGCACCTGAATCGAGTAAATGCGTAGCAAAAGAATGCCTGAGCGAATGTGGCGAAATGTCGGGAATATCGGCACATTCTTTTATGTATTTATCAACCATCCGCCCGACGCTGCGAGTTGTAATTCTCGTTCCCTGATAATTTAAAAAAACCGCTTGCTCATCACGCTCGACGGGCGGACAATTATTTAAGAAATCAGCACGGGCTTCGTTTAAATAATATAACAGCGACTGCAAAGCGGGTTCGCCGAATGGCAGAATCCGCTGTTTGTTGCGTTTGCCCGTTACGCGGACAAGTTTTTCTTTGAAATCTATGTCTTTCAAATTTAGTTTTGTAAGTTCCGAAACACGCATTCCCGTCGCATATATAAATTCCAAAATCGCCCGATCACGTTTGCCCAGATCGGTTTCAAGATCAGGCGTTTCAATAAATCGAAACGCGTCTTCCATCGAAAGATGAGTCGGTAATTTTCGTTCGATTCTCGGCGTTGCAACAAGTTTCGCAGGATTTAATTCCAAAACTCCTTCACGCACGAGAAATTGAAAAAACGTCCGCAACGAAGCAAGTTTTCTCGCCACCGTAGTTTTCTTCGCATTGTCCGAATGAAGTTCCGCCATCCATTCGCGGATCGTGATGTGGTCAATATCTTTAACGGCAATCTGCTCGCGTGTGCCGTCGCTTTTTGGCGGAGCGATATGTTCGTGAAACTGTCCGAGATCGCTCGTATAATTCCGCAAAGTATGCGGACTTACGTTTCGCTCATATCGCAGATGTTGGAAAAATTGTTCGAGATATTCTTCTAGCATATTTGAGGTCTAGTATAAATCATCTTTGTTTTTATCAAAATCGAAACCTGAAAGTTTGAGCAATAAAAGTCCGACTTCACGATATTTACCTTCTCTCGGTGTCCACCTATCAACAACGTGATAACGATTATCCTTTACCCCTTCTAAAATTCATCGAGAACCGTCATTTTCCCCAATTTCTTTTTCTTTAACAGGCATTTGCCAATAATTCGTGGCGTTGAGTAGTTCTATAAATTTACACCAATCTTTACTCGTTCCTGTTTCCTTAATATATCGCTTGACCAATCCGCTAGTGTCAAAAAAGTAAGCCGCCATCTTAACGCCGCTCCTCGATTATGGTTTCCGATAAAGGCTTACCGACTATTTCAACAGGTTCAAAATCTTCTTCTTCATAATAATCTAAATTGGAAGGTTTGCTGATGATTCCTTTTTCATAAAGAATTTGTTCAACTTCATCTTCGGATAATTCCTGTTTTACATTTTTGATAACTTCATCCCTTTGCTCTTTCGGCAAAAGTCTTATTTGTTTGATTATTTCCTGCGGTGTCATCATAACTTTTTTTTTGCCTCCAAATTCTAAGTTTCAAATTTACGGATAATTATTCGGATTTTCAACCTGCAAACCTTCGGCAATTGCGGCATTATTCAAATCATTATCGGCAGAAACAAAAATTATAGACGAAAGTGATGCAGACTTTCGTTTTTGTTCTATTTGTATTGCCGTTGAAAGCTGAACGGCATCGTATCCTCGCAGACCGTGATTTTTTGCCAAATTCATTGCACGTTCTGCAACTTTCTCGGAAACTTCGACAAACGCATAACGATTATCCAAACTTCTTTTTAATCTTTTAATTGACTTGGACAGATTTGCAGATGATAAACTCCCGATTCTATTCTGTTTTGTTAATCCCGCAACTGCTTCAACCTGCGTAATTCTCGAAATGAAAATGATATTGCCGTTGGAAGGTTTGAATAAGTTCAAAATCCAAACAGTTCCCGATTCCCTCGTAAATCTTTTTATCAAACCGCTACTATCCAGAAAATAAACGCTCATTAACTTCTGTCCTCGATAATAATTTCCGAAGTCGGCTTGCCTTTTATTTCGATCGGTTCAAAATCATCCTCCTCATCGGTATATTCATCAGGATTCGGAATGTTTCCAATTATTTTTTCATCGTAAAGTAGTTTCAGAAACTCCCGTTCACTCATTTTCTTTGTATTCGTTTCCAAATCCTCAACTGGAATCGAATCTTTGATCTTTTTGCGTTGCTCTTTCGGCAAAAGTCTTATTTGTTTAATAATTTCCTGCGGTGTCATCATATTTTTTTTACCTTAATTTTTTAGAAACATAATAACCTTTTCTCGCCCGAATTGTTAAATTTTTATCGGATTTGATTTGTAAGTCAATTGTGCGGAATCTGTTGTCTTTTGTTTCGTCGGTCGGATAATAGCCGAGAATGTATTGCTGTGAAAGTTCGGCGGAGATTTGGTTAAAGGCTTCGTCCAGTTCACTTTCATTGATCGGCGTGTAAACCGCACCGCCTGTTTGAATCGCCAGAGTTTCCATACGTCTTTCCGCCGCCAATGCCCGCAGATTCGCACTTCCGCCGCGATTTCCCGTGCGTTTGTTGTTTTCAAAATCCGTCGTCTGCACGATATAAACCTGACAATTATTTTGCTGAACGATCTTGACCATATCGTCAAATGTCGAATCGCTTAAAGTGTCCTGCCCGTCGGAAACGACGACGATCACACGCCGTCCATTGTAATCTTGGAGGTAATTTGACGCTTCGATCAAAGCATCGTGCAGCGAAGTCGCACCCTTGGGCGGCGGAAGATTTTTGATTGCCTGAATCAATGAAGAAATATCCTTCGTCAACGGCTGTTCGAGCTGCGAAATTCCCGCTACCGAATATAATGCGGCAAGGTCTTTTTCGGGACGAATAACTCGTTTGAAAAAACGGATCGCCGCCTTTTGTTCAAATTCTCTCGCAATCAGAACGCTCGAACTGTTATCAAACAAAAGCGTCAGCCGAACCGGACTTTCCGAACGAAATAATTCGCCGATTTCAACGATTTGCTCATCAATTTTCAACACAAAATCCTTCAATTCCAAATCCGTCAAAGCCTTACCGTTTTGCCTGTCAATGACCGAAACGGGAATCGGAACAAGTGCGGATTCGACATTTATCACATCGTCATCAACTTTTTGCGGAGTCGGAGTCGGCGAAGCATCCATTTCCGATTTTAGTTTTTCTTTGACCGTTTGAGTCGGAACATAATTAATATCGGAATTCGGTTTTTTCTCGTCATTGTCGGCTTTTTTCTTCACACGCCCACTCTGAGCGAATGACGAAATCGCTAAAGTTAAAACCAAAATTGTGAGTAAAATTCTATGAGCCATACCATTTTAAACCGTTCGG
>JBGTKR010000103.1:0-1675 GCA_041744535.1 Pyrinomonadaceae bacterium | reverse complement strand
TCAAAAGGCTTCGTCAAATAATCATCCGCACCGAGTTTTAATCCGAGAACTTTATCAATTATTTCGCCCTTCGCTGTCAGCATCAAAATCGGCGTTTCAATTCCCTCTTTTCGCAAATCTCTGCAAACATCAAAACCGTTTTTCTTAGGCAGCATTATATCGAGAATTATCAAATCAAACAATTTCGTCGAAGCAATCTCAAAACCTTCATCGCCGTTTTTTGCAATGGCTATATCAAAACCTTCGCTCTTTAAACGATCAGAAAGCGTGATTATCAAACCTTCTTCATCTTCGACTAATAAAACTTTATTCATTTATCATTTGCCCCAAAATAGGAAACATTAGAAAAGATTAAATGTTCAATGGTAAATGAACAATAAATTTGCTTCCACTTCCAATTTCGCTTTCAACTAAAATTTTTCCACCGTGTGCTTCGATGATTTGTTTAACCAAACTCAAACCCAAACCGTTTCCACTGATCTGTTCGTCAACAACATTTTTTGATCTGTAAAATGGTTCAAAAATATGTTTTTTATCTTTTGCAGAAATGCCGATTCCTTTGTCTGCAACTGTGATTTTCACATTTCCGTCGCCACTTTGGGTTGAAATTTTCAGCCATTTATTACCATTGCTGTATTTCAACGAATTATTTATCAAATTCTGAATCGCCAAAGTCAAAGCCTTCTCATCTGCATTTATTTTCGGCAAATTATCAGCAAATTCCTTTTCGACAACAAAACCTTTTTCGTCTATCAAAGGCTGACATCCTGCAACTGCTTCGTTGATAAATTTTTCAACTGAAACTTCCCTGAAATCATATTTTTGCTTGCCAGAATTTGCTCCCGCAAACTCCAGAATCTGCTCGACCATTCCCGAAAGTTTTTTGCCTTCGCGTTTTATTAAATTGCCGTAGTGTCCCATTTTCTCTTGCTCATTAATTACACCGTCCGACAAATTCTCGCTTGCTGAATAGATCACGGCAAGCGGTGTGCGGAATTCGTGCGATACGCTTGAAACAAAGTCCATCTGCTTTTGTGCCAACAATTTAGCTTTTTGCGATGAAAAAAAAATTAAAATTATGCTGACGGCGAGAAGCGATAAAATCCCGAAACTTATCAAAAGATTTCGACGGCGTGTGTTGGCAATAAATATTTCGAGCGAACCGGATTCGTGTTGAACATTTAATGTCCAAATTCCCTCAAAGGGTTTTCCATTTTCTTCAAAGACGGCGATTCTCGGTTTCCCTTCGCCGATTTTGTTGATATTTATGCTGACAACTTCCTCATTTTTATTTTTTGTTTCGGAGATTTCTGAAGTAGATGTTCGGGATTGGCTAAAAATGATTTTCTTTTCTCCGATTTGCGTATCACTATTTAAATTGCCAATTTCTTTAGAAAAAGAAAACAAATTATTTGGTTTCAAATTAAATAGTTTCGCCGTCGAGTCTTTAGAAGTTAATTTGCCGTCGTGTGTTTGAAAAACAATCTGATTATTTGAGTTGTTGATCGAAACTTTATAATTGTTTCCATCACCAGTAAAATATTTTTTGACCAAACTATTTAATATGCCATCTTTTATTACTTTTTCATCAAGCACGACAATCAAATAACCGTATTTTTCAGGCAGTTTGAATTGGGATTTCGTATTGAGTTTTTGCGTGTCAATTTCTCTTGTC
>JBGTKR010000102.1:0-7421 GCA_041744535.1 Pyrinomonadaceae bacterium | reverse complement strand
CTGTGCAACCGTCCATTTGCCGCCTTCCGGCAGAAAATCCGCCTGTTCTTCGGTCAGATTGCTGACGATTGATTTTAGATTTTCGTGAATTTTATCGTTTGCCTCGTAAACTTCGGCGATTGTTTCGTATTTCATAGATTTTATTTTAGTTCGGGCTGATTTATATTTGCCACCTGCGAACTCAAGATCAGGCGATGCCAACGCAGATAACTCTTGACGCTTTCGGTTTGTTCCTGCATTTCCCGGACAAATCCCGTTTGCAGATAAAGCAGATCGGGCTGTGTCCATTCGAGCGTAATGATCGGATTAAAAGACACGAGCGTATTCGGATCGGGCAAAGCACTCTGCGGTTGATTATCCGCTAAATTCGCATTTGTGTTCGTGTTCGCATTCGGTGCTGACGGTTTTTTTTCGCCGTTTGCATTACTGTTTCCGTTTGCCGTATTTGCGATATTTTTTTCCTCGTCGGTCAGTTTTGCATCGTAGGTTCTTGAAGAAATAAGCAGATCGTTTCGCAAAGGGATTGCGGCTTGCGTCGGTCTTTCGCCGCCGGCATCGTAAATTCTGATCTGTTTATTAAAGGCAACCGCAACCTTTGCCGAATCGGGCGACCAGACGGGGCGAACATAGGTCGGAAAATCATCGAGCAAACGCTCGCGTCCGGTTTTTTCGACCAGCCGCGGTCTGCCCTGCGGAACAAATAAATATCCGGCGGTCGTCATCCGCTGCTGCCTGATCCGCCATTCGGTGATCGGAGTTGCCAAAGCGGCTAAGGCTTCGCTGTTCGGCGACCAGACGAAATAAAAATAGATCAAGCCTTCATTTTGCGTCAGAGGTGTAAGCTCAACCCCGTCCGCGTTGGAGATATAGATTTGCTCGGTGCGAAAAGTTATAACGGTATTTTCGGGGGCGGCGGTTGAAGTATTTACATCAGTATTTGCCGCTGCCGAATTCGTGTTCGTGCCGGAAGTTGAATTTCTGTTCTCATCCGTGTCAACAAGTTCCGCCGTTGTGTTCGTGTTTGAATCTTTATTATCGCCTTCCTTGCCCGGTATCTGATCGGTTCTCCCGCCGCGAACCATTGCGACAAAAGCGACGTTTGCCGAATCGGGCGACCAGACGACCGTATCGGCAAAATGAACCGCCATTTCTTCGTGCGTGATCTTATTAAGAAGTTTGCCGTCCGCCGAATACATATCGAGCCGGAATTCCGAAGTCAGATCGCCGATCTTGTGATAGATCGCCAAAACTCTCTGTTTATTCGGCGACGTGAGAGTTTTATTTAAAATTTCCTGCGGACGATTCTGGTCAAAGTCCGCTTGAATCGCCGGATTTCTTTCATTGCCTTCGGCTTTTTTTTCTTCCGAAGGTGCGGGAACATCCGCTTCGAAACGATAATTAAGAAGCTGAGCCGGAACTTCCGCCAGCGGAGCAATCGGCGTTTCACCTTTTTTAACTGCGGTTTTCGGACAGGCGGTCAATATAAATGATACGACCGCTATCAAAATAATTTTTGCAGAATTTCTATAAAAAGCCATAATTGATCAAAATAAAAACAGGATAAACAAGAGAAATAAAACAATTTTCTTCATCTTGCAAATCCTGTTTATGTTTTTTGGACGCTTATTTCAGAGTTTCTCCCAAATAGTTTTGAAACAGGCTTCTTTGCTGTGCCGTCGGGTTTGCAACGGGAATGATCGAATATCCCGAAGCCGGAGTTTTGCCGAGCGTTACATCCATTTCACGCAGTTTATTATCACGGAATAGCGTAACCTTAACCTTATCTCCGGCTTTTTTGCGGTTCAGAAAGAAATTCAACCCACGCATATCCGTAACCTGATAACCGTCAATCGCAATTATCAGATCGTCCGTATTCAAACCCCATTCATAAGCCGGTGTTCCGGCAGGAATCGAAGTGATATTCAAACCGCCGGCTGCTTCACGCAGATTTGCACCGAAATACGGGTCATTATTTTCGGGACGCAGTTTGACCAACTGCAAACCGATGTCATTTAAAATGCTGTTGTAAGCAATCTCGTCCCTGCCGCGAACATATTTACTGAAAAACGGCTCAAGACTCGTTCCCGCCATCATTTCCGAAACTTTTTGGAAATCTGCGGGCGTAAAATTTTTGTTCTCCTTCTTATAAAATTCGTCGTATAAATAACGCATCACATCATCGAGCGATTTTGTGCCGTTTGATGCGGTGCGGATTTTCACATCGAGCAAAAAATTGACGAGTTCGCCTTTGCTGTAATATGAAATATAGCGATTGACCGAATGTTCATCGGGACGATAGCTCTTGATCCACGCATCAAAGGACGCTTCTTCCAGACTCGTCTGAAATCTTCCCGGCTGCGTTTCCAGACTTTGAGCGATTCCCGCTTCATTGCTTAAAACGTCCGAAGCATTAAAAATTCCTGCACGCCGCATCAAAACCCATTCGTAATAAGACGTTGTGCCTTCGGCAACCCACAGCAGTTTCGTGTAATTTTCGTTCTCGTAATCAAACGGTCCGAGCGAATCGGGACGAATTCTTTTGACGTTGTAGAGGTGAAAATATTCGTGGGCGACAAGTCCCAAAAATCTTTTGTAAGTTGCTTCGGGTTCAAATCCCCAGCGATTCCATTGCAGAGCCGTCGAGTTCAGATGTTCGAGTCCGCCGCCGCCGCGTAGATTCAAAATAAATGTGTAATCGTCATACGGCAGTTCGCCGAACAATTTGTAATGTTCCTCAATTATTTTCGTCGTGTCCAACGCGATTTTATCGAGATCATAATTGCCTTCGCCCGTAACGACATAGCGATGCGGTTTGCCGCGGACGGTGAACTTTTTCTCGATAAAATTGCTGACCTCAAACGGCGAATCATACAAAATATCATAATTTTCCGCACGAAAAGTATTTAACATTTTCGGGTCTTTATTGGGATTGGCGACGGGTTTCAGTCCGGTTGCAACCTTCCAGTTGCCGTAAGGATTTATTTTAATAGTTGAGGGAGCATTTAGTTGTCCCTTCGGAAACATTAACAATGCGGCGGGTGTAAAAAATGCGTGTTCGTAGTTGAGTTCATTCGTGCGGACGGTCAATTCATTCGCATAGACATTATAATTAACCCGCACGGCTTTTGCATTTTTTGTATCTATCTGCCAAGTATTTTTATTTATCTTTTCCCACGCAAGCATTTTTCCGCCCGCGTCCATCGCCTTAAAATCCTGCACGTGGCGTGCATACTCGCGGATCAGATAACTTCCCGGTGTCCAGACGGGCATTTTTAGTTCGAGTTTTTCCGGCATTTGTGCCGAGTTGACGCTCATCTGCACTTCCAGAAGATGCGTCCAGGGCTTTGCCATCGAAACCGTATAATTTATATCCGGCACGGCGGCGGTTTGCCCCTTTGTAATACGAACCGTCGTCGAATCCTTTTTCTGACCAAACGCATCCGGCGAACCCGTCAGAACAAACGCGAATATTATCAGTAGTAAAATCTTCGTTTTCAATACTTTCTGCATAAATTTATAAATTTCCCCTTTAAACTTTTTTGCTATCTTACTAAAGTTTTGCTTAAAAATCACTTTGTAAACTAATCGTTATGATTCAATTTTCCGTATAAATGTTTCAAAGAAAATAAATCAGGATATATAGGGCTTTCTCATAAAAGATTGATTGCTTTCAATGTTTTCAATAATTTATCGAAATTGTCTGAGAAGTTTTCCAACCGGGCTTTCACATTTTGACCCGGGCTTTCATATTTTGACAACCCGTTTTTCTCAGTATTTCCAGCACTATCGTTCTGAGTCCTGCCAGTATTCTTTGCAGAGGTTTTTTTTTGACCGCATCGCGTCTTCCTGCAAACTCACATCCCGCCGATGATTATTGACTTCTACCTGCCAATGTCCTCTGACTGCCCGGCATAATCTTTTTCTTCATTCGACACATAATAACTGATTTTTTGCGTTCGTTTGCCGTTTTTGGGAGTGATATTGCTTCTTTATTTTTTCCTTGATTAAAAAGTGCAATTCCTGTATCACGTTCAGCCTGAGCAAATAAAAATGATGAAAAAAGAAAAGAGAGAATTAAAGAGAATACAATTTTGTGGAGAAAACCTTTCATAAATGTTTGTAGTATTCCAGAGATTTAATTACAGAAATTGTAGCGAAGATATAACTTGATTTCAAGAAAAAAGCGAAAGACCGAAATCTCCCGCTTTTTCATTTTTAATTAGATGCTTGAATTTTATAATTTTATAATTTTACTATTAACTCTCACCACCGTCTTCAATACACTCACTACTACCGCAACAGCTTGAACAGGTATTCGTGCAAGAAGAAGCCCAGAAAACTCCACATCCATCGGCTGTTCTCATACATCCGGTGCCTTTACATAAATTATAACACCAACCGCAATCAGCTATATTTCCATTACAAGTGCAAGCTCCCGACGAGCCGGTATAATTTATCTTTTGAATAAATTGTGTAAATTTGGTTTTCGGTGAAGCACAGGATACTTTTTCCTGTTCGTTAAGTCCGAGATTGACAAAAATTTTATATCCCAGTTCTTCTCCAAATAAACTTTGTGCGTCTTGCATCAGAGTTTGCATTCTTCTGCCTAACTCGGAATTCTTAAACGATTCGGAATCCGTATCTGCAATATATACTTCGGGTGATACGAGTTTTGCGAATTTATAAAGAAATACTTGCTGTTGCCTTGTTAAATCAAGTGTGGCAAGTGCGGTTATGAAATGCGTTTTCCATAACACTGCCTTTACTTCAGGAGTTTCGTATCGAAATTGTGCTTTTTTCTCAGACATTTTCGTTAAAGCACTATAAGCCTTATAATCGGCATTTTGTTCAACCCGATTGGTAAAGATATTTTTGTATTCCTTATCGGTAAAAAGTTTATCCGCTTTTGAGGGTTGTTTTCCTTTTAATACATCAAAAAGATATGTTTGTTGGTTCTCACTCAATTGAGTGTTGTTTACGAGATTGTAAGCTACCGTAAATTTATCTTGTGCTAATGAAGCAAAGGTAAATACGAGAGTTAAGGTTACGATTGTAATTGCTTTTTTCATATCGTCCTCCAGTTTCATATTCAGTTTGTAAGCAATTCAAACTGAACTCTTATTGTTATTTGGAAAACATACGCTCATCTGCTTACTAAGATTCGTCTAAAATAGCCTTTTTTTAAAAAAAGTGCAAGACCAAAAATCTTCCACTTTTTACCTTTTGCCTTTTTACTTTAAAAAACTCCGTGGCATTTCTTATACTTTTTGCCCGAATCGCAAAAGCACGGATCGTTTGGTCCCATTTTCGGTTCGTCGCGGGTGAAAGGGATATTTTTTAACGCTTCTTCACCGGCGGCTTGGACACCTTCGTAAGCACCCGTGAAAGCCATTCCGACGGCTTGTTTTCTGGCTCGTTGGCGTTCCAATCTTTCGAGGCGTTCCATTTCTTCCTGATCGTCTTTGGTTACGATTTCTAAGTTAAACAGAGAACGAACCGTATTTGTATCAATACGGTCGAGCATCGCCTGGAACATATCGAAACTCTGTTTTTTGTATTCGACCAGCGGGTCTTTCTGCCCGTAGCCGACCAAGCCGATGCCTTGTTTTACATGGTCAATCGAAAGCAGATGGTCTTTCCATTGCGAGTCAATGATGTTGAGCATTATGTAACGCTCATAAGCCCGCAGGGATTCGCCGCCCGCTAATTTTTCCTTTTCCTCGTAATCGGCTATGGCTTTTTTCCAGATGGCATCCTGAATCTCTTCAGGGTTCATCGTGTCATAGTCAACGCCTGCGTCAACCGCCGGATCAATCGAATAAATATTTTCGATCTCCGCCGCAAAAGTATCAACTTCCCATTCGTCGGGAGCGATTTCCATATTTAGGAAATAATTTGTCAGATCGCTTAATAAATCCTTTGCCACACCTTTTTCACCTAAAAGATATTCGCGGTGTTCGGGTTCAAACATTAAATCACGACGCAGAGTATAGATTGTTTCGCGTTGTTTGTTCATCACGTCATCGTATTTCAGAACGTGCTTACGGGTTTCAAAGTTTCTCGCTTCGACTGCTTTTTGGGCTCGTTCTATCTGCTTGGAAACCGTCTTAGACTCAATTGCCACGCCTTCTTCCATTCCGAGCCAACTCATCATCGAACGAACTTTATCGCCCGCAAAAATCCGCATCAGATCGTCTTCGAGCGATAGAAAAAATCTCGTTTCACCCGGATCGCCCTGCCGCCCGGAACGCCCGCGAAGCTGGTTGTCAATCCGGCGGGATTCGTGTCTTTCGGTTGCTAAAATATACAAACCGCCTGCATCCACAACTTCTTTATGTTCGGCTTCGGAAACTGTTTTTGCTTTTTGAAGTTCCGCTTTGAACTGTTCTTCAGTCGCTTCATCCGGGTTTATTTCCTGACGTTTCAGATAATCGCGTGCGAGAAATTCGGGATTTCCGCCCAAGATTATGTCCGTTCCGCGACCAGCCATATTCGTCGCAATCGTAACCGCACCTTTGCGTCCGGCTTGAGCGACGATCTCCGCTTCGCGTTCGTGATGTTTTGCGTTCAGGACATTGTGCGGAATTCCTACTTTGCTGAGTTTTTCCGCCACGAGTTCGGAATTTTCAACCGAAACCGTTCCGACCAGAACGGGCTGACCTTTTTCGTGTGAACGTCTGATCTCACTAACCACCGCATCCCATTTTTCAGGCAATGTGCGGTAAATAATATCCGAATGATCTTCACGGGCAATCGGGCGGTTTGTCGGAATAACGATCACGCTCAAGCCGTAAACTTCCTGAAATTCCTCCGCTTCGGTTTCCGCCGTTCCGGTCATTCCCGAAAGTTTTTCATACATACGGAAATAATTTTGCAAGGTAATTGTCGCCAGCGTCTGGTTTTCGCGTTCAATCGTAACGCCTTCTTTAGCTTCAACCGCTTGATGCAAACCGTCCGACCAACGCCGTCCCGCCATAAGCCGTCCGGTAAAGTCATCAACAATAATTACTTCGCCGTCCTGCACGACGTAATGATGATCATTTCTGTAAAGCGTGTGAGCTTTTAAGGCTTGCTCGACGCAGTGCAGCAAATCCATATTTCCCGGATCATACAAATTATCAACTTTTAGAAGTCGCTCCGCTTTTGTAACGCCCTGTTCGGTCAAAACCGCCGAATGATTTTTCTCGTCAACCAGATAATCCCCCGTGGTTTTCTTGGTTTCCTCATCCTTTTCGCCTCTTTGGAGTTTCGGGATAATTTCATTTGCAACGTAATATTTATCGGTTGCTTCATCCGACGCACCGGAGATAATCAGCGGCGTTCTCGCTTCGTCAATCAGGATCGAGTCAACCTCGTCAATGATCGAGAAATAATGATCGCGTTGAACTAACGATTCGACATCGAATTTCATATTATCGCGT
>JBGTKR010000101.1:0-2096 GCA_041744535.1 Pyrinomonadaceae bacterium | reverse complement strand
TCCCAACTTTTCGTCGTAACGGACGGAACGATTTGTCCGGCGGCGAGAAACATTATGTTTTGATAACCGAATTTTGAACGCACACTCGACGACGGCTGCAAATATCGAATTCGACGCAGAATATCATCGCGGCTGTAATCCGTCGCATACCAAAGCTGATCGCCGCGTTCGAGTCCGACGCGATGCGTCAGCAAATCACGAACGCTCACCTCGCGTGTTACATACGGATCAAAAAGCTGAAAACCCGGCAGATATTTTGTCGCCGGATCGTCCCATTTGAGTTTCCCGTCGTCAACCAGCATCGCAATCGCGGCGGCAGTAAATGCCTTCGACGACGAGCCGATGGCGAACATCGTGTTTTCATCAACCTTTTCCGGTTTGCCGAGTTCGCGGACTCCATATCCTTTAGCGAAAACAACTTTATCGTCCTTAACAACCGCAATCGCCACGCCCGGAACTTCCCAATCTTTGATGGCTTTATTGACATAATCATCAAAACCCTGCAAAGGTGCGTTTTGTGCGGCGACGGAAAGTGAACCGAGAAGCAACACCAGTATTAAAAAGATAATTCCGTTTGTTCGTGTTTGTATTTTCATAATTATTTCTCTTGAAATGTAAGGGCGACCGCTTGTCCTCGCCCGCCCAAGTTGAATATATTGTAACGTCGGGCAACCACAAGGGATCGCCCTACATAAAACTGTTAAAATCCGCTGCAACTGAGCAGATAAGTTCCGGTTTGCCCGCCGCTGCGATTTATCCGGTAGAAATCCTTAACCGTAAAACCTGCATTGATCGCTTCGGTAAACGCCCGTCGAGTTGATTCACGCCATTTTATCGCTGATTCTCTATTTCTTTTTACCAAATCATTGATATTTTCGGGAATTTCTATTAAAGCCTTTTCATTTTGTATTGCTTCTTCAAATTCACTTATGAGCGGAAATTCATCAATTCCGACTTTTACAAGCGGCGTAATTTCCCCGAAATTCTCGTCAAATTGTTTATCTGTTTCATCTTTCGTCAAATCCCAAGTAACCCACAAACGATCCGTTCCGGTTTGGTGCAGAAAACTCGCCGCGTCTTCGCCGTAAAAATTTACAAAATATTGATCCGAAAAAACTCCTAATTTACTGAAATTAAAATAAGCATTCAGACTTTGCAAAGGGTCGAAAGTCCACGTCATTAAATTGATGCCTTGATCCAAAACTCGTTCACGCTGGGCAAATTTGAGCCGTCGTCCGAGATCGTAATTTCGATAATCCGGTTTTACCGCAAGCATATGCGAATGATGTGTCATTTGCCCGTTTTCACAGCCGACAAAACCGTACACAAAACCAACCAAAGTTTCACCCACAAAAGCACCGAGCAAAACTCCGCCCGCCGCTTGCACCGCAACCATTTGAGTTAGCGGCACGACATCGAGATTCGGGATTCCCCAAACTTGCTTTTGAAGTTCTTCAACCGCCCGCAACTCTTTTTGTCCGGCAATTTCGCGGATTTCTATGTTTGAAACTTCTGTTGCAGATTCGTTCGCGTTCATAAAATATTATGCAGAAGCCCGCACGAAGTAAGGGCGTAAAAGTTAAGAACACACTTACTTCGTGCGTGTTTCTGCAAAACCGGGACCGTAAATTACTTTTCCGGGCTTCGCTCCAGTATGTTTTCCTTTTTCGATAACGACTTGTCCGTTGACGAGAACGTAATCAATTCCGGCGGGATAAAGAAGCGGTTTTTCATAAGTCGAACGATCTTCGATTTTGTCATAATCGAAGATAACCACGTCAGCCCACATACCTTCTTTAATCAAGCCGCGGGAATCGAGCCGCATTCGGGTTGCCGACCACGAAGTCATTTTGCGAATCGCTTCCGGCAAAGTCAGCACTTTTTCTTCGCGGACATACTTTGCAATCAGACGCGGAAAGTTCCCGTAAGAACGTGGATGTCCGACTCCTAAACCATCATCGGATGCGGGTTTGAGCGATGTTCCGCCGTCGCTTCCCAAACTCGTCCAGGGAAATTTGAGTGCCGTTTTGATGTCGTCTTCGCTCATCATATAGTAAAGTGCCGAAACTCTGCCGTCCTTGCCTTGCAAAACCAAA
>JBGTKR010000100.1:0-16519 GCA_041744535.1 Pyrinomonadaceae bacterium | reverse complement strand
GAATATGGAAAGTGCCGGACTGTAATATTCCATTGCTTCAGCGGTTCGGAACATATCTCCATACATAGCGGCTAAATTAAGCAGTGCGTCCGCTTCGCCGTCGCGGTGTTTTGCTTCACGGAAAATCTCCAGAGCCTTTTTGAATTTTTCTATTGCGTCTTGCTGATTTCCGTAAATCCGATTGATAAGTCCGATATTGTTGAGCAGCACGGCTTGCGGAATTTGCTTGCCTAATTCATCGAAAATCGAAGCGGCAAGCCCGAACGATTCCAAAGATTTCTGAATCTCGCCGTTTCGGTAATAAAACACGCCGAGTTCATTTAGAGCGGCGGCTTCTTTTTCCTTATCGCCCAACTCGCGGCTGATCGCCAACGCCTCATTCACCTGTGCGGCGGCTTCCGGCTTCCGGCTTAAATATCTGGAGGACTGCCCCATATTCAGTAAAGCTGCGAATTGTCCTTTTTTATTATTAATTTCACGATTGATTTGCAAGGATTTTTCAAAAAAGCCGAGAGATTTTTCAAATTCTCCCAACCTTTTATAAACATAACCGATGTCGTTAAACGCACTCGCTTCGCGTTCACGCATTCCCAGTACGTTAAAAATTACGATTGCTTCTTCGTATTTTTTGATTGCTTCGCGGCGTTCTTCTTTCTTGTCGCTGCCACGCAGTTTTTCGGCTTCGGAAAAAAGTTTTTCCGCCTCCGTGCGTTTTCCGTCCCGAATTTGATTGCCGGCTGAATTATTTTGTGCGTTAGCCGAAAAGGTTAGAATCAAAAGGCAGATAATAAAAACAACCAATCGAAATTTGTATAATAGATTCAGTGCTTTCATAAACAATCACTCCTATTTTTGCTACGCCAAATAGGTCAGGACCATCCGCGTAAGCGTTTGAGTCAAATTACCCTTTAACTTTCCGATCAAAATCCCCCTGCTCTTGCAGGAGATTTCGACCGGAAGATTTTTTGATTGAGTGTTCCAAATTATAACACCATTTTGGTTTATTCTTTAAATTTTTTACTGATTTGTGTAGATTGTTTTTGAGCGAAAGATAAATTATTATCTTCATAGGAATTACTTATGCCCGAAACTATTGAGAACTACGCTCCGCAAGATGTCCTTGAAGGCTTGAAAAAAAAGGCTTTCAAAATCTGGGGTGTAATTTTATTTTTGGTTGGAATTTGGATTTTCATAATTTTACTTGCACCGTTTGCGGCGGCAAATGGTTTAAACAGTATTTCAAATCCGATCTATAACTTTTACAGCTACATCTGCCATCAGATGCCGTCGCGTTCATTCCATACGCTCGGACATCAATTTGCAGTTTGCTCGCGTTGTTTTGGAGTTTATTTCGGGATATTTCTCGGATTAATATCTTATCCTCTTTTTCGTTCGATGGATGAGGTCGAACCTTTTCCGCGATTTTGGCTTTTTGCGGCGATGATTCCGATGGCGGTTGATTGGTCTTTGACGTTTTTCGGCATTTGGGAAAACACATATTTTACACGAGTTCTTACGGGAATTATTTTGGGTTTTACCTGTGCGGTTTTTATTGTTCCCGCAATAGTCGAACTTTCACAGATGCTGGTCTTGAAAAAGCAAGATAAATCGAAAGAGTTTAATTGAGTGTAAATATTTGTATTATTAAGGATTTAGCGATTTCATACTTGATAGAAACGCCGGATTATTGACTATTTTGAAAAAGAATTGCAAAATTATAGATGTCTTTAACATCAAAGTTATAGAAAATAAATGAACTTAAATAAAGAAACAGCCGCAGAGAAAGCAAGAAAGGATTTGGCAGATCGTTTAAATATAGAGGCGGATTCGATCAAAACCGTCTCGATTGAAGATAAGGAATTTTCCGATATGTCTTTGGGAGCGAGCGTCGGGGACGAGATGGCGGCTCAGATGATCTCTTACGGGTATCAAATAAATCTTGAGGCTGATGATGAAAATTACGAGTATCGCGGCGATAAATATCAGCTGCGGCTGGTGGATTTTGAAGGAAGCAATTATATGATCGAATCATATTGATTGCTTTTGAAATAAAGCAATTTTTTGCAGACAAGTTTTTGGAGCAAATATGAATAAAACGAATTTTTGGAAACATTTAGGAATCGCGGCGGTCATTATCAGTATTGCCGCAATTTTCGGACAGATCAGGAATTGGCAATCACAGATAAGTGAGCGATTGGCTAATGATGCAACCGTAATTGAAGTATCATACAAGCCGATTGCCATCAAAAGAACACAATCCGATACAGAACCGGAAGTTTTGGTTAAATTTCGTCCCGATGTCAGTTTAGATTATATTAAAGAAATCGCGGCGAAAAATAACGATTATGTAGAAGATGAAATTGAATCGGTCAATAATTTAGTGGCGATTGATGATTTGGATAATCTGGATGCTGAATCCGTTGCCAAACAATATGGTGATATGAGCGATCTGGTCGAGTATGCCGAGCCGAATTATGAGATCAGTATTAATCAGGAACGATTTACTGAAGATTACGTTGGCTATGCAGAAATTGTAAAAGAAGATGACAAACCCGTAACCGCTCCGAATGACCCGATGTTTAACGAACAATGGGCATTAAATAATGACGGACAGGGCGGCGGAAAGGAAAAGGCACATTTAGACGCTTTAAAAGCGTGGCTGAAAACGCAGGGCAGTCAGGATGTCGTTGTTGCCGTTCTGGACACGGGAGTTGATTACACACAGCAGGATTTGGTCAATAATATGTGGTTTCGCCCCGAAAATGTTCCGGCTTATACGGATGATGAACTCGGCACGATTGATGACGAAAGAGGTTTTAATGCCGACGAGAATTCCGGCGATCCGATGGATCAGAACGGACACGGAACGCATTGTTCGGGCATCATCGGTGCAGAAGGAAACAACGGCTTGGGGATTGCGGGAATCAACTGGAAAGTCAAAATTATGCCGCTCAAATTCTTGGGACGCGGCGGATTCGGCTCGACCAAAAATGCTATCGAAGCAATTAATTATGCGATTGACCGCAAAAAAGCGGGTGTCAATATTCGCGTAATAAATGCAAGCTGGGGTTCGACGCAGAATTCCAAAGCGTTGGAAGATGCGATTCGTGCGGCAGGTGAGCAGGGAATTTTATTTGTTGCCGCCGCCGGAAATAACGGCACGGACAACGACAAACGTCCGCATTATCCGTCGAATTACAATTTGCCGAATGTTATCAGCGTGGCGGCAATGGACAGAAACGATCAGTTGGCTTCATTTTCAAACTACGGTATAAAAACGGTTCACATCGCCGCACCGGGTAAGGAAATTGTGTCAACGTGGCTTAACGCCGGTTTCCGCGAAGCATCGGGCACTTCGATGGCGGCTCCGCAAGTTGCCGGTGTCGCAGCTTTGATTTTGGCTGATAATCCGAAGATGAAGGTTGAAACTCTGCGTAAAAAACTTTTGAACTCGGTTGATAAACTCGATGTTTTGGAAGGCAAGGTCGAAAACGGCGGACGCTTGAATGCGGCGAAAGCGTTAAGTGAATAAAGTTAAAAGTTAAAATAAGATATGCGGTGAGGTTGATAAAACCCGCCGCTTTTTTTTCTTTGCACCTTTGCGACTTTACGGGAAATAATTTTTATAGAAAAAAAATACTCCCGCAAAGAGGCAAAGTCGCAAAGAAGAAATTATAAATTTTCAAGTTCGGTTTAATTTAATTATGCACAATTACTTAACCATTTGGGACATAAACACTACGACATCGTTAATGTTCACTAATTCAAACAATCCACTCAAATCATTAATTTCTTATAATTAAACAACTTACAGTATTCAGACAATAAATGGCACGGACTTTGCTTTATGTAATATAAAAGGCAGAGTTTGCCTGAATTTGTTCAGCCGGACAAATTATTACTGCAGAGAAAAAAAGGAGAAAAAATTATGGGTCGCTATAAGAAATTAATAACATTTATTACGTTGAGTATAATGCTTATGGGATTATCAATAGTTGCGTCCGCACAGTGGCGTGATAATCGCAACAATCGCAACAATCGCGGAAACAATACGGGTTATTACGGAAATACTAACTTGAATTCAACCATCAAAAGTTTAAAGAATAACTCGAAAAGATTTGAGAAGGTGCTTGATCGTGAACTTGACCGAAGCCGCTACGACGGAACTCGCCGGGAAGATGCTTTAAATAACTTGGCTGAAAGATTTAAGGAAGCGGTAAAAAATCTTGATGATGAATATGACAATTCGCGTGATTATAATCGCAGTCGGGACGAAGTTAGCCGTGTTCTCAGCACGGGTCAGCAATTAGGTAATGCTTTGAGAAGTTCAAGAGCTTTCAGAAACACTTCCGTTCAAAGTCATTGGAGAAATATCCAAAATGATTTGGATATTATTGCCCGCAGTTATAATGTCCGCAACAACGAAAATTACGGAAATAATAGAGGAAATAACAGAAACAACAGAAATAACGGACGCTACGGCGGAAATAATCGAAACAGCGGAAACAACGGCAATTACAATCAAAATTTGCGTGCGACAATCGTTAATTTAAGAAACAAGAGCCGTAGGTTTGAAGAACGGGTTGACCGTGAAAATAACAACAACCGTTATGGTCGCAACAACAGCAATAATCTCGAGGAATTAACCAATAGATTTAACGATGCGGTCAAAAATCTCGAAGACGAATATGACAACAGACGTGATTATAACGACAGTATCAATGAAGTCCGTCAGGTTTTGAACTACGGTGAACAGCTTGATCGTGAAATTTCACGCAGCGGTTTGGACAGAAATTTAAGACAAGATTGGAACAGTATCGAGCAGGATTTACGCACATTGGCGAATGCTTATAACATCAGTTATAACGGACGCAACAACAATAATCGCGGCTACGGCATCGGCGATATTATCCGCAACTTTCCGTTCTAATTAAATCTTAACTATCAGAAGCGTGGCTTAATGTTTCAGCCCTTCTATTTCAAGTGAGTTACGCTTCTTTTAAAAGTCTGAGTTCTAGGAACTCGGACTTTTTTTGTTTTTCTTCATCCGCCATTTACCATTTACCATTTACCGTTTACCATTAAAAAATTATGTTCGGAACGCTCTATCTGGTCGCAACTCCAATCGGAAACTTACAGGATATTTCCCTGCGGGCGTTGGAAATCTTAAAAACCGTTGACGCAATTGCCTGCGAAGACACGCGGCACACGGGAAAACTGCTCAAACATTTTGATATTTCAAATAAATTGATCAGTTATCACGAACACAATGAAGCGGAACGTGCCGAAGAACTTGCCGAATTGTTAAAATCGGGAAAATCAATCGCCGTCGTCAGCGATGCGGGAACTCCCGGAATTGCCGACCCGAGTTTTCGCATTGTAAATAAGGCTCACGAATTGGGCGTAAAAGTCGTTCCGATTCCGGGAGCAGTTGCGTTTGTAAATGCCGTAATTGCTTCGGGTTTGCCAACCGATTCGATTTTCTTCGGCGGATTTCTGCCATCCAAAAAAGGCGAAAGACGCAGGCACTTGGAGGAAATTAAAGAACTTGACGCAACCGTTATTTTTTACGAAACTCCGCACAGAATTTCTAAATCTCTGGCTGATTGTCTGGATATTTTAGGTAATCGAAAAGCGTGTGTCGCCCGCGAATTAACCAAACTTCACGAAGAAATAGTTTGTGCAAATTTACAGGAATTATCCGAAAAGTTTTCCGAACAAAAAACGAAAGGCGAGATCGTATTGGTGATTGATAGAAAAAGAGTGGAGAGTGGAGAGTGGAGAGTGGAGAGTGAAAGATCGCTGGTTGAAAGAGTTGGAGAATTGGAAAAAGAAATACAGGACCACAAAAAAGCTCTTAAAATCGCGGCAAAGGAGTTCGGTTTGAGCAAATCCGAAGCATACAGGATTTTACTCGAAAATAAACCAGAATAAAGCAACTAATAAGAAAATGGCATCTTGGTAATATTTATAAAAAACTGTGCTAACGCATAAGTAAAAGACGTTCCTTGTGAATTTTTACAAAGAACGTCTTTTAGCTTAAATTAATTAAATGAATTAATTACGTTTGGACAATTCCGGCGGTAATGTTTTGTCAATCGCCGGGCGTTTATCCAATTGAGCAATTTCCCAAAGCGTTAAAAAAATAGTCCGCGTAACTTTTTCCATTTTTTGATAATCAATTTTCTCCGGCTCGTCGCCTGCACCGTGATAATCTTCGTGAACACCGTCAAACCAGAAAACTATCGGAATTCCGTTCAGGGCATAATTAAAATGGTCGGAACGGAAAAAGAATCGGTTCGTGTCCTTCGGGTCGTCGTATCTGTAATCGTATTTCATTTTCAGATACGCACCGTTTGTTTCTTTGGTAATCGTGCCGAGCGTCGAACTCATCATTTCGGACCCGATCACATAAATTTCATCAGGTGTCGAAAGATTTTGATTTTTCGGATTCGTATCGCCCGCTTTTCTACTGCGTCCGATCATATCAATATTGAGTTGAGCAACGACGTTTTTTATATCAACCGTCGGATATTTATTAAAATACTCCGAACCCCACAAACCTTTTTCTTCCCCGGCGTGCCAGACGAAAAGAACCGAACGCTTCGGTCTTTTCGGAGCTTTTGTCAATGCTTCGGCAATTGATAAAACGGCAACCGTTCCCGAACCGTCGTCATCAGCACCGTTCCAGATTTTATCTTCGCCTTCGGCATTCGGATTAACTCCCACGTGATCGTAATGAGCCCCGATGGCGACCATTTCGGCTTTTAATCTCGGATCGCTTCCTTCCCAAAGTGCGACGACATTCTGCGTCGGGATTCTTTCGGTTTTGCTGATTCCGCTGATATTCGCTTTTTTGTTAATGACAAATGCCGAAGTCATATCGGTTTTTTCGCCCGTAAAAATTGCTTTTCCGACATCCTGCGAAACGAGCATCAAAGGCAGAACTTCGTCTTCTTTTGCGTTGTCCGCACCACCGCGGGGTATTCCGTCCAAACCTTCAACCGCCATACTGCCACGCGACAGGAAACTGCCGAGCCGCGACCAGAATGACTGCACTTGCGGAGATGCAACGATCAAAATTCCTTTTGCACCCTTCATTTTTGCGTAAGTCATCGGGTCAGCCCAGCCGATACCTTTTTCTCCCGGCGGTAAATCCGAAGGCATAACTCCCTGCGGCGGCTGTAATCCTCTCGGACTGAACGCACTGCCGTCCAAAACCACGATTTTATCCTTCACATCCACGCCTGCGTAAGCATCAATGTTTTTCGATTTGACCAGCCAACCGTTTTTACCAAAAACCAGATCGCCGCTGCCCGTTCCGTTTCCACCGAGCAGATAAAAGTCACTTTTGTAAACAAAATCTTTTCCGTTAACGGAAATTTTCGTGTTTTCGGCATCAATCGAATCGCGGCGGATGATCATTTTTTGAAAAAATGTTCCGTCATCGCCCGCCGGTTTAAAACCCCAACGCTTCAGGTTCAAAGCGAGAAATTTTGCGGTAATATCAAGCCCGCGTGAGGGCGTGTCGCGTCCTTCCATCTCGTCCGATGCGACAAAATATAAATAATCTCTAAGCTGCTCCGCCGTAATGGCTTCCGCCATTTTGCGTTCTTCCGCCGTAATCTTAACTGTGGCTTTTTCATTTTTATCCGTTCCCGTCTTTGCCAAAGCGGCGGACGGCAGAATAAACGAAAGCATTATAAACAATGCCAATAAATTTTTTCTCATTTTTTTCTCCGATAAATTTTTCTTAAAACGCGATAAGGACAAACCTTCGATCTAAAGATTTCTTAAAGAAATCGCAAATCTAAAATCTAAAACCGCAAATTTTCTAAAAATTAGTTTCCGTGCGTGTTACGTTGGTTGGCTTCAAATTGTTTCGTTGCGAACTCCGATTACGCTGATTTTATTTTTATCCGCTAAATCCAACATTTCTTTACGATCAAAAATCAGCGTTTTACCGGCATTCAAACAAAGACAAGTCGCTCCCGCTTCGATCATCGCTTCAATCGTCGGAACGCCGACAACCGGAACATCAAAACGCATATCCTGCATCGGTTTGGCAACTTTCACAACCGTCAATTTTCCTTTCGCCAATTCACCCGCCCGTTTTATCGTCGTATCCGTTCCCTCCATCGCCTCGATTGCCACACACGCTTTTGCACGAACCACAATTGTTTGTCCGAGATCAAGCCGTGCAATTTCATTAGCGATTCTCAAACCGTATTCAATATTTCCGCTTTCAGTTTCGTTTGGTTTTCGCTTCGATAAAACGCCTTCTTGAGCTAAATGATCTTTGATAAAATATGTCGAATCAATCAGTTCGATTCCTTCACTTGCCATCGCGTCGGCAATTCCGCCGATCAGCGAATCCGTATTTCTCTGCGGCAAATTCCAGAGCATTTTAAGCATTTTTAAATCCGGTAAAGCTCCCGAAAAAATCTGCATGTGCTTAACTTGCCCTGCCATTATCGCTTTTTCAACTCCTTCTTTTTTAAAGAAAGAAATCATCTTACCGAGTTTACCGATTCCCACCCAGATAACTTTATCGGCAACTTCTTCAATACGTTGGTCGGTTTCCTCTTTTATCGCGACAACGACAAATTTTTGCCCCGCTTTCCTCGCACCTTCGACGACAAGAAAAGGAAATTGTCCATTACCTGCAATAAGTCCGTAAGTCATAGGTTTTTAGGGTTATAATCTATTTTCTAAAGATTTATTTTAAAAATTCCCAAATGTCTTCAAAAAGGAAATAATCAAAGGTCTTGATGTGGTCTTTTAATATATGTTCCGTGAGCATATTGGGGCGTATGTCGCAGTAATAAACTCCGTCCAGAGGATTTAATTTAACGGTGTAACCCTTGAAATGTCCCGGTAGAAAGGTGGCGTTGATCCCATATTTCCCTTCTTTTCCCTTCCTCTGAACATCATTTAGAAAGACTGCAAAATGAGGCGTGTCCACTTCTGTAAGTTTATTGTGTAAAAACTTGTCAATGAAAATTTTGTCTATTCGATCCTTACTTGAAGTTTTGACAGAGCCGACTGCTTTTACATTTTCATCAATTTTAATAATAAGATCGTGTTGATACCTCATTTTAAAGGCAACTTCACCTTCCATTTCTACAGGAATAGCAACTGTTCCATCAACTACACTAACACCAACGGTCGCAATAATTACACGGATAAATCTTTCAAATAAATCACCATTTATTTTTCTCGCTGTGTTAGATCTATTAGCTGGTAAAGCATCTAATGCCGCACCGATACATTGTTGCGATGTGTAAATAACCCGATTGATGATTTCCCGATTTTCTATACTTTCACTTGCCTTAATATCTACCAAAATTTTTAAGAACTCTGCACTTTCCGCTTCAAAATCAGCAAAGTTATACATCAAATTTGAATTTATGGGTCTCGTAACATTAAAAGTTCCTTCTTCGTTATACTGAAAAAACCGATAGTGATTTTCATTTTTGGAAACGATAACTGCCTGTAAATTATCACTTATGTATTCCAGATATTCTTTTGCAAAATTGATGTAATCAATCGGAGTTAAAAATCTTTCCTTATTGCAAGCCTTTTTTACTAATTTCTTTATGCTCATCGAATAGAATTCCGCCTTTTCTCATTTGCTCTGTCAAATTTTATCCATTCATTTTTGGTTTTTCTCTGAATATTTTCTATTCTCTGAATCGTCCATTCATTATATGCAGGCTCAATATCACAACCGATCCATTTTCTGTTTAGTTGTTCAGCAACAACTAATGTCGTTCCGGAACCGGAAAAAGGATCGAGAATCAAATCATTTTCGTTTGAAGATGCGAGAATAAATTTTCTGACGAGTTCTTCCGGTTTTTGCGTTGGATGCGGAGTTGATTCTCCCATACCGTTACAGGTTGTCGGAACTTCGATTACATCTTTGGGTTTTGCTCCCATCGGATGCGGCATCCAAACGTCTTTGCGTTTCCCGTTATTTCCATATTGACTCGTTTCGGCTTGCGGATGAGATGGATATTTTAAGGTATGTTTGCCATAAGGAATTCGCACATCATCTATATTAAATAGTTTCTTTTTGTTTTTCCTCAAATGTAAGATGCTTTCGTGAGACCGTCCCCAGTCATTTCCTAAATTAGCTTTATTCTTGTAATACCAAACTAACCAACGGCAAGATTTGAAATATCGCATTGATGGGTGTTTCAAATCTGCCAAGATTTCAGAAAATCCGCAAATATAGAGTGTTCCGTTTTTCTTTAAAACTCTGGAAGCCTGTTCAATCCATTGCATTGACCATTCAATATATTTTTCCTGGCTCTCAAATTTATCCCATTCAGTTTTTTTTATGTTATACGGCGGGTCAGCAAATATTAAGTCAACACTTTCCGAGTCTAAAGTTTTTAACCATTTAATGCTATCAGTCTGATATAACTTTCCATTAGCGTGTTCATAAATCAATCCGGTCGAATCACGTTTTTTAGATTTTAAAAATTTAGCTTTTGATTCTACTTCAAAAAGTGTTTTTTCTTTTTCTATTACTTCCATTTCGACCTTCTACTCTACAAATATAAAACTTACTTCACCACTCCGCGTTTTGAGTTTTCTATAAACTTGACAAGCAAATCAACTTCTTTGCAATCGCTAATTTCCTCTTTAATTTTCTCGACGGCTTGAGAAGTATTTAATTTTGCGGAAAGCAGTAAATGAAAAGCGTGATTGAGTTTTTTAATGACATCTTTTGAATAACCGCGTCTTTTCATTCCGACGCGGTTTAAGCCGAAGCATTTGGCGTGATTTCCCTGAATAACGGCATATGGCATTGCATCCTTGACGACAACCGAATATCCGCCGATGAAGGCTTCCTGCCCGATTGTGCAGAATTGATGAATTCCCGAATATGCACCGATATTTGCACGGTCGGCAATTTCGACGTGACCGGCGAGCGTGGCGGCGTTTGCCATAATTATTTCGTTTTCGAGTCGGCAATCGTGAGCGACGTGAGCCTGTGCCATAAAAAGGTTGTCGTCGCCGATCTTGGTTAAACCGCCGCCGCCTTGCGTTCCGCGATGGATCGTTACAAATTCGCGTATCTGATTGCGTCTGCCGATCTCGGTGGAGGTTTCTTCGCCGTCATACTTCAAATCCTGCGGTGCTAAACCGATGGAAACAAACGGGAAAACCTTTGTTTCTTCGCCGATTTTCGTTTTGCCGTCAATAACTACGTGCGATTCGAGCCGGACTTTATCGCCGAGTTCCACTTCTTCGCCGATTATCGAATACGCTCCGATATAACAATTTTCGCCGATCAAAGCCTTTTTGCCTACTATTGCTGTTGAATGAATGTATGTCATTTTCGATTTACAATTTTCGATTTGCGATTCTTTCACAGATTTCGCAATTCTTCTGCTTTTTATTTACTCCTAAGACAAATTTTGTTTAATGATTCTTTTTTTAACCGATTGAAAACATACTTTGTTGAAATTCGATAACAACTGCAAATCGCAAATCCGTATTGCTTCTTAATTGCTTCTTATTTTTTATCGCCGATGATACTTGTGATCTCGGCTTCTGCGGTTACTTGACCGTCAACTTTCGCAAATCCCTGCATTTTCTGCACTTTATTACCGATTCGCAAAGCCGTAACTTCCAGAGTTAAAGTGTCGCCCGGAACAACCGGACGGCGGAATTTTGCGTTGTTGATTCCGGTAAAGAAAGGGATTTTGTTTTCACGGTCTTCAAATTCGCGGAGGGCGAGAATCGCACCGACCTGAGCAAGTGCTTCGATCTGCAAAACGCCCGGCATTACGGGTGCTTCGGGAAAATGTCCCTGAAAAAAATGTTCGTTGAACGTAACTTGTTTGATACCGACGATTCTTATTTTCGGTTCAAGTTCGATAATTTTATCAACCAGCAAAAACGGATAGCGGTGCGGCAGAATTTTTTGAATTTCGTTTATATCGTAGGTAATCATAATTTAAGGAACGTCAGTTCGAGATAAGAAAAGACTTCTAAACTGTTGTTATTCTTACCTTTCGTGTTTCTTTGCGTCTTCATCTTGGCGACCTTTGCGGTAAAAAAAAAGCAGAAATTAACCGCAAAGAACGCAAAGGTTATCGCAAAGGTCGCTAAGATTCATTGAAAATCAATTACGTCTTTATTATTCAATAACTTTTATCTCGAACTCACGTTAAGGAATTCATTATAGTTCAGAACGCAAAAAGCAGGAAACCGACAAAAAAGTTTCCATCGGTTTCCTGCTTTGATAAACTTAAAAGGAATTGCAAAATTTACGGTAAGCACCCAAGCAAAATTAGATTAAACTTGATTTGAAAACTTATAATCTTCCTTTGCGTGCGTTGCGGCTTGGCGGGAAATAAACTCTTCAAAAAGTAAGACTCCCGCAAAGTCGCAAAGAAGAATCAAAGAAGATTTAACTCATTTTTGCACGGGTGCTTATCTCTTAATTTTATTTTGCCTTTTGTCTTTTTACTTATTTGCTTGCCGTTCCCGGTGGGCGTGTGTTGTAGAATTTGATGAATTCTTCGGTTACATCAAACTTTCTATCAAACGCAAGCACCAATCCGGCTTGGTCTAATTGCCCGGCATCCAAAATCATCGTATAGCCGTTTTTATCGGCAAATTCCTGCATCGCTTTGTAAATATCCTGTGTAACCGGAGTTAGCAGAACTTTGCTGCGGACATCCAATTTTGCTTTGGCATCTTCCTGTTTGAACTTCAGTTCACGAACTAGCTTATCGTGTTCTTCCGCCTTTGCAGTAATTGTTTCCGGTTTGACCGGAGCTTTAGATGCTTGCAGGTCGGCTACTTCTTTTTTAAGACCGTTAATTCTGGTTATCAATGTATTTAGCTCTTGATTTACAGTCTTAAACTCATTATTTAATTTGGTTTGTTCAACTACAAATTTTGTAATGCCGCCCTTTTCAGCCGCAAAAGCTCTTGTGTCAATGACACCGATTTTGCCGGTCGGCTGTGTTTGTCCAAATGCTGCTACTGTAAGTAACGCAGCAAGAAATAAACTTGTAACAGTAAAACGTAATACTTTCATTTTTTGAAAAACTCCTTAGAGGATGTGTTCAAACTCGAAATCGAAATCGAAAATTCGGAAAATTATAAATTAACTTGGAGAAAGCAAATGCTTTATCTACTCCTGAATAATTTATAATTTATAATTATTGCCCGATTATTCTATATTTTAAGAGTTTGAACACAGTTTCTTAAATATTTAATTAAGAAAGCCGGAAATCACACCAATACTCTTTATCCGATTCCCGACTTTCTAATTATTAAAGCTAAATTAATTGCTTGCCGTTCCGGGCGGGCGTGTATTGTAGAATTTAATGAACTCGGCGGTTACATCATATTTTCTGTCAAATGCCAGAATAAGTCCGGCTTGGTCTAATTTTGCCGCGTCCAGAATAATTGCAAAACCGTTCTTGGTCGCATATTCCTGCATTGCACTACCGATGTCTTGCAGAACAGGACCCATTATTACTTGGCGACGGCTTTCATAACGTGCTTTGGCATCTTCCTGTTTGAATTTCAGTTCACGAACCAACTTGTCGTGTTCTTCTGCCTTTGTAGTTATATTTGCAACCGGAACTTTATCACCCGCTTTGGAAAGGGTTTCAACCTCCGTCTTTAAAGAGTTGATCCTGGTCGCCATAGTTTGCAACGCCTTTTGGTCAATCTCAAATTCTTTATCTAAACGGTTTTGTGCCGCAACATACTTTGCAATGCCGGTGTTAGGCTTGCCTTGCTCGGCATCAAACTCGAATGTATTGATAACACCGATCTTACCTGCTCCTACTTGTGCAAAAGCCGAAACCGCAAATATCGCGGCAAAAACCATACTGATTGTGATTAAACGAAATGTTTTCATTGTCTTATATTACTCCTCGAAAATTGAAAAAGGTTTATCAAATGTTTTTTGATTATTTCCTTTAGAAACTATTTTTATGAAACTTGTTGCTTGTAAAATTTTACTTTAAAAAAGGAAAGCAATCATATTTTAAGAAAAATAAATTGTCAATGCTTTTATAATTCTATTATTTGCTTAAATAATGAAAAATATATTTGATCTGAATTGATCTGATGATTGGAAATTTTACAATCTAAATATTTTCCATTTTCCATTTTTAATTATCTGTTGATATTAAAATGTTCTTCCGACCGTAAATCGGAAACCGCTTCTCTTGCCCGGCAAAGGCAGTCCCGGAACCTGATCGGAAAATCCGAATATTCCGCCCGGATTATAATAATAGATCAGACGGAACGGCACATTCACGACCGGAACTTGAATACGTGCTTCAAATCCGATACTCGTGCGAAAATCACTGATACTGTCAAAAGCCGCATCATTAAGCCTTAATAACGCATTTGTTTGAGCATCGCCTCTCAAAAATATAGGTGTCAGCCCTTCGGGTATCTGTGTCGGACAATCTGCTCTGATTCCTCCGCAATAAATACTTTCAAACAATGTTCTGGTCAAAACACTGTTTTGATTATTCGTATCGAGTAAAAAACTCTGAGCAAGTCCGCTGCCGGTAAAAAATAGTGCCGATTCAAAAGTATCGCTGTTATTTAATAACGCCACGGTTGTCAGCAGATTTCCGCTGCCGAGAATCTGATCGTCCCGTAAGAATGTACTGTTAATAGTCTGTGTTCCTGTTTTTCGCAGGTTGAAGACAGAACCGATGTCAGCAAATGCGGCAAGTGTTAACGGTCCGAAAACCGGAACGCGATACTCGAAGTTTCCGAGAATCTGCGTATCACCGCCGACAAACCGATAATTTCTTGAAAAAAGCAATGGATTCGCTCCATCCGCTCCCGTAAATGTTCCCAACTGAGTAAGTGCCGCCGCATCAGCCGCAGAAATATCTTCGTTTAGAACAGGTTCTCCGGCTATATTATTGGCAACTACGACATTCTGTGTGGTTACAAATGTATCAAACGGAACGATAGGTCCGATTGACCGTGTATTATAGCCGCGAACATCGAATTCGCTTCCCAAAAAGTAGCGTTCATAGATCGGAACACCGCCGATGAACGAAAGCGAATTTGCATTTCTGATCTTGTCGCTGGTCGCAAAACTACCGATCGTTCCGGCTTGAATACGAAAGGCGAATACTTCTCCTTCACCGTTTTTTACACGCCTGACCGGGATAAATTTTGAATAACTGATATTCGGACGATATGTTCTGACATCTCCGCCGAGTCCCGTAAATGCAAGTGATGCCGATAACTGTGTTCCACGCAGAGTATCAATTCCGTTTGCCGAAGGTTGTCTTGTGTCATATACGAAAGTTGGTGTGATCCGGCTGGTAATGATATTCGGTTGAGCAAAAATTACGGGAATTGCCAGATCGGGATTGGTTTCATTGATCGGCGGATCGGTAATCGTCGTCGCCGAAAACTGGTAGGTCAAACCGATTCGTGAAAACTGTGTGAATGCCCGCTTCTTAAAGAAAAACTCCGAAAGCGGCGAGGTTGCAAAAACCGATACTCCGTAGGTGCTTTGCGTAAACAGATTTTCTTCATTCGTCGTCAAACTTCCCAAAGGATTTAACGCATCTATAAAAGCATCCTGATTATTTGAAAGAAATGTTCCTTCACCGAAGAATTTTGCACGCGAGGCAAATATTGAAAACCCGACCGAGATCGGTCTGTCTTTGAAGTATGGTTCTTGGAACGAGAATTGGAAACTCTGCTGACGGTTTCCCGCACCGAATTGAAATGACAGAACTTCACCGCGTCCGAGCAGGTTATTGGTCGAGTATTCGAGTCCGAAGAAGGTGCCGCCGATTCCCGAAAAGCCGCCGTTAAAGGAGATTTGCTGTCTGCCTTTTTCGCTAACTCTGATGATTGCATCAACATCGCCCTGATCGGGATTGGTTCTGACTTCCAAATCCTTTTCTTTATCAATCAGGTCAAAATATTGCGTTTGATTAAGTCTGGCGATGGAAATCTCGAGTCGGTTTTGATTATAAATATCTCCCTCATTAACCAGCACTTCCCGTCGCAGAACACGATCCCGCGTAAACGTATTACCGACAAACTCCAAACGCCTGAGGCGATATTGTTTTCCTTCGTCAATGTTGATATTAATATCTACGATGCCTTCCTTCGCATTGGTCGGATTATCCTTTAGATCAGGTGAAAGCTCGACATCGTATTCGACAAACCCTTGAGCCCCGTAGATGCTTTTCAGGTCTTCATACAGAGCTTTTCTCAAACGCTTGCCGTCGGCAATCTCACCTTTTTGTAAACCTATAATTTGTGTAATTACCTGTTCGGAAAATATCGAATTTCCCTCGATCTTTATTTCTCCGACACGATAAACCCTTCCTTCATTAACGGGAACGATTATCTTTAAAGTATCGTCTTTTGACGAAAGCAAAGGCAGCGGCAAAATTCCTAAAATAGGAACTCCGGTTCGTTTATATCCGAGTCCGACCACTTCCGGTTCGCCGATTCGTGCCTGAAAATATCCTTTTGACCGCAT
>JBGTKR010000099.1:0-16176 GCA_041744535.1 Pyrinomonadaceae bacterium | reverse complement strand
CTCATCAAACGAGTCCGCGACGCAGTCCCGCAAATCGCCATCCGCACAACTTTCATCGTCGGCTATCCCGGCGAAACGGAAGAAGATTTCGAGGAACTGATGAATTTTATTAAAAACTGCAAATTCGATAACGTCGGCGTGTTCACATACTCAGATGAAGAAGGAACTCCAGCTTATGAATTAAGCGGAAAAGTCCCGTTTGAAGTAGCCGAAAAACGTCGCAAAAAGTTAATGAAAGAACAAGCCAAAATTTCCAAGAAAAACAACAAGAAAAAAGTCGGTGAAACTTATAAAGTAATGTTTGAAGGCGTTTCCGAGCAATCCGATTTATTATGGCAAGGACGCTTGGAAGGACAAGCACAGGAAATTGACGGACACATTTTAATAAACGACGCTCCAGAAGATTTTTTGCCGATCAGCGGAAAACTCGTCAATGTTAAAATTACCGAAGCACATAATTATGATTTGGTTGGAAAGATTGTCTAAAGTATGCCTGCAAAAGATTTTTTATTTTGATCTATCAAAAACTTTTGGCGAAGAAAGAATCCGACAGAGTTCTTTTTATGGCGATTGATTTTGAAACCTTAACCGATTCTTTCACCGATGAATTGAGAGAACTTCTTACCAAAGATTTTCAAGTTCGTCTATTGGTTTACGATAAAATAAATGAGGAAGTTGTGGAATGGAAAAGTTAGACAAATATCGAAATTACATCGAAGAAATCATCAATTGGCGAGCCGAAATCGGTTATCCGAACTATGAAGATTTGCGAATGATTCCGATTCTTGATCGTAAATCTGATAACTATTTACTGATGGTTTATGGCTGGGAAAATAAAAAACGCAATCATTACGCTTTAATCCACGTCGAAATCCGCGATGGTAAATTCTGGATTTTATATGATGGTTTAGAAGACGGCGTAGCAACATATCTACTCGAAAAAGGCGTTCCGAAAGAAGATATTGTTTTGGCTTTTTACTCGCCTGAAAAACGGAAACTTACGGAATTTGCTTCTGCTTAGTTCTGACGGGGTTTTCATCAATCGCTGAAAATTCCGTTAAAATCAGACGATAAATGTTTGTGAATAACAGAAATAACAGTTAATCATCAAAGATCAGATCAAACTCACCTTCGGGAACTACAACCAAAAAATCAAAATTTCCTTCTCCGCAATTTTTAATTAAGGTTTCGTGGATTTTATCTATCTTTTGTTTTGTATCAAACGGACCTGAAATATAGAAAGGTTTTCCGTTTTTACCGAATGTAAATGTTTCGTTGCAATTTTCGGAATTAACATCGCCGAAAATCTTTTTGGCAAATTTGTAATCCTTATGTGGCTCGAAACCGATATTTCTTGAAAAAGTAATACAATCTTCGACCAATTTTCTCACGCAAGCAGGTTCGGCGGGCATTATTGTTTCGTTCATTTTTATATCATTTAGAAAGTATTTATATTCCGATATGGAAAAAATACTGAATGAAACATTCTTGACTCCGAGGCAGAAAACATCCAGCAAAATTGTGCAAAAGGCTATTTCGCCGTTAAACATTTTTCTCGAAAAAATCACACTTCCGATGCCGGTTTCCTCAAGTTCTTCAGGCACAAAACATTCATAAACCGGCATTTTTGAAGCCTGTTCGATCTGTCCCAGCGGACTTGCCGCAAAGTTTAGTTTAGTTTTTTTGATCTTTCTGTTTCTTTTCTTTTTTGCCAGACGCTTCTGGCGTTTTTGCTCATTTCTTGCCATAACTCCATTATCCCCTTAAAACTTAATATTGCCACACATCTTCCATATCTTCTATCGAATCATCATAATATCGCCGCACATTTCCCAACCAGTCGGGCATTTCTTCTTTGATGATTTTTTTTAAATCGGTAAGAGATTCTTTGCTGATCTCCTGTTTTTCATACATAAAGGTATAGAATTTTTTAAGACTTGCGGCACTGCTTTTAATAGAACTTTCGCTCGACCACATAGCTTTTTTGATAAACCAATATCCCAAAAACATACCGATCTCATCAAAACCGTCTTTTGCCTCGATTACATCTTCATACAACAAAAAATCATTGATATACAGATCGACATTTTCACGATGACGTTTAATCGTTTTTTTGGTTAAATTCTTTTGTCGAAGCCATGATGCAAACTCGTTCAATAATTTGTTATTCTGTTTTTTTATATCTTTGCATTTAGCTTTGTAAATTTCATATTCGTCGGTCATATTGTTTAAGTTTAATTAAAAAGATAAAAATCTTCAAAATGATAATAATTGGAGAATAAATAGAACGAGAGAAAAAATGAGTGAAAAAATTAAGGAAATAATTGAAAAGGTTGAGTTTTACGACGGCAACTTTCCGAAAGAGGAATTGCAGTTTTTAATTGATAATCAGAAAGAATCAACGCCGTATTTTTTGGATGCTATTCGTGATACCGAAGAATGTCTGGAGAAACTTATTGAAGAAGAAGATTATATTTTGCCATATTATGCAGTTTTTATGTTGGCACAATTTCGTGAAAAAGAAGCATATCCGCTAATTTATGAACTATTTTCAGCCGATGCAGAAAAGGTTGACGATGCTTGGGGAGATTTAATTACATCAGGTTTTGGGCAAATTATTGCTTCGGTTTGCGACGGCGATGTGGATTTAATTAATAAACTTATCGAAGATGATGATGTAGATGAATATGTTCGCTCGGCGGCAATGGATTCGTGGGTATATTTATTAAAAGCCGGAAAGGTTACACGCGAGCAAATAATTGATTATTACAGACAACTTCTTGAAAGGGATTGGGAAGAATATTCCTTTCTTTGTGCTTCATTGATTTGTAATTGTATAGATATTAAGGCGTTGGAACTTATGCCTCAGATGAAAGAGTGTTTTGATAAAGAGCAGGTTGAAGAAGTAGTTACCGGAGATTGGCAAGATGTCGAAACGGATATTAAAGATGAGGAAATGTTTTCATATTATGAGCAAAATGATCGTTATGATTTAGTTGACGATATGATTTCCGAACTAAAAAACTGGCACTATTTTAAAACCGAAGAGGAACGAGCCGAATCCAGCCGAAAATTTGATAAAGCACTCAAGGAATTATTATCGGAAAATCTAAAAATGAAATCCGATGAATATGACGATGAATCAAAGACACCAAAAGAGGAAATAGCTTGGGACAGCAACCGCGAAGGCACTTTTGTTCGTGAAATTCCAAAGGTCGGAGCAAATGAACCTTGCCCTTGCGGAAGCGGGCGTAAATATAAAAAATGTTGTATGAATTTATGAAAATTTATATGATTCAAAAAAATCCTGCCGATCATAATATAAAAAATGTCAGAACAAAAAGATTTTGCCGAACTTTCAGTCGAAGTAGAAGAAACCGAAATTCACAAACAAAAAGTTGAGCCGAAAACTTTTTTCGATTATTTTTCGCTCGGATTTACAACTTGCGGAGTTGGATATTTGCCGCTTGCACCCGGAACTTGGGGTTCGATTGTCGGGGTTTTGATTTATTTTGGAATTATTTCGTTGGAAGCAAGAAGCCTTGATTATTTTATAAACAGAGGTTGGAAAGTTGCGGAAATAACGGCTTGGTTTTGGGTTTTGAATCTCGTTTTGTTTTTGATTTTGTGTCTGGTTGGAATAAGAACTTCGGGGCGTGCTTCAAAACTTTTTGGCGACAAAGATCCGCAAAAAATTGTTATTGACGAAGTAATGGGCGTTTTGCTGGTTTTTCTTTTTGTTCCGTTTTTAACTTCCTGGTGGTTGATTTTTGCGGGATTTTTGTTCTTTCGCTTGTTTGATATTTGCAAACCTTATCCGATTGATTATTTGCAAAATTTGCCTGCGGGAATTGGAGTTTGTGCAGATGATCTGCTGGCGGGAATTTACGGCGGGGTTTGTTTGAGCATTTTATATGCGATCAGTTTATCAATTTGAAAATCTTATCTGAAAAAATAAAAGAAGGACAAGACCATTACCACGACAGCAGTAATTCTGTTGTAAGTTTTCGGTTGGGTTTTAAATTTTTTTAGCACTTCAAGTTCGCCGTAATGCCATTTTTTCAGATTTAACATAGACAAATAATACCTCAAATCGAAAATTTAATCGAATAAATTAAAAATTTAATCAACAAAATTGCTGTAAATTAGTCTATCCGAACCAACCTCTACGCCAGAAATAAACCAATAATCCGCCGAAAATCAGAAACATTATTCCGAATGTAAATAAATAACCGTTTTGCGAATGCAGGAGCGGCATATTTTCAAAATTCATTCCGAAAACTCCCGTAATTACGGAAAGCGGCAGCAAAATTGCAGAAAATATTGCCAGCGTTTTCATTACTTCATTGGTTTTATTTGCCGTAACGCTGAAATGTATCTCGAACAAACCGCTGACCAGATCGCGGTAACTTTCCGCCATATCGTAAATCCGCAAAAGATGATCGTGAACATCGCGGTAAAAGGGCAGAACATTTTCGGGAATTTGCGGAAATTCTCCGTGCGAGATTCTGTATAAAACTTCTAACTGCCGCGTCGAGATTCTTTTTAAACGAGCAACGCTTCGGCGGACATCCATAATTTCTTCGAGAATCGCCGTATCGCCCGTATCCATTTCGTAAACACGGTCTTCGATCTCATTGATTGCTCCGTCAAAATCATCAACAATCGGCATATACATATCAACCATACGATCTAAAATTTGATGCAGAAGATATGCCGCACCTTTTTGAAAAGTTCTCGGACTATTGCGGATTTGTCTTTTTACACTTTCGATACTGCGGAATTCTTCGTTGCGGTTCGTAACGACGAAATTCATTCCTAAATATCCGTCAAGTTCTTTTGTAACAAAGTTTGAAGTATTGGTTTGAGTTTTTATTCCGTGAACTATGAAAAATAAATATTCGGGAAATTCCTCGACCTTCGGCTGATTTCTCGCTTCGCGGCAATCTTCAATCGTCAAATGGTGAAACTTGAAAATATTTGTATAAATATTTTCCGCTTCCGCCAAATCCTTTTTGTTTCTGATGTCAAAATCAACCCAGACAACCGTTTTTTCTTCAGATAAAAGTTTCGGTAAATCTTCGGCAGGGACATTTTCACGAATTTGTTTTTCATCTTCCCGATAAGCAAAAATTTCCATATGTGTAAATGGTAAATAGTAAAAGGTATCCGGTAAATTGTTTTCTGTTTTTATAACTTTATAGACCTATTTCGTAATGCTAACATAACAAACAAAAACCAATAAATAATTTACTATTAACTATTTACTATTTACAAATTTATGAATGAAATAAAAGTTTTTATCGCCGATGATGTCAATGAAGAAAAGCTCGCACCGCTTAAAGATGCGGGGTTTAATGTTGTGAAGGAAACAAAATTATCACCGGAAGATTTGATCGAAAGATTAAAGGATGCGGATGGCGTAATTGTCCGAAGTGCGACGCAGATAACCGCTGACATAATGGACAAAGCGGAAAAACTTCGCGTCATCGGGCGGGCGGGAGTCGGTGTGGATAATATTGATGTGAAGGCGGCGACGGAACGCGGCATTGTCGTGATGAATGCTCCCGACGGCAACACGATCACGACCGCCGAACATACTTTTGCAATACTCGTTTCGCTTGCCCGAAATGTTCCGCAGGCACATTCAAAATTACAGTCGGGAACTTGGGACAAGAAAAGTTTTGTCGGCGTGGAACTCTACGGAAAAACTCTCGGCGTGATCGGTTTGGGCAGAATCGGCAAGCACGTTGTCAAAATTGCGAAGGGTTTCGGGATGAATGTTTTTGCTTATGATCCGTTTGTTTCCGAAGATCAGGCGAATGACTTGGGCATCGGGATCGGTTCATTGGATGAAGTATTAAAAAATGCGGATTTTCTGACTATTCACACTCCGGTTACGGATGAAACACGCGGAATAATCGGTTCGGAAGCATTCAAAAAAATGAAAAAGGGTGTTCGCATCGTAAATTGTGCCAGGGGCGGATTGGTTAATGAAGATGCTTTGCTGGCGGCGATTGAAGACGGAACGGTTGCGGGTGCGGCGTTGGATGTTTTTGAAAATGAACCGCTTGAAGCTGATTCAATTTTGCTTAATAATCCGAAGATCATTACCACTCCGCATCTCGGAGCTTCAACCATCGAAGCACAGGAAGGCGTGGCTCAGACGGTTGCCGAACAGATTCGGGATTTTTTAACAACCGGCGAAATCAGAAACGCCGTCAATGCACCGAGTCTTGCTTCGGAAGATTTGGCAACTTTTCAACCGTTTATTGATCTGGCTGATAAATTAGGTCGTTTTCAGGTTCAAATTCTGGAATATAACGCCGTTGAAGAAATAAGGATCGAGTATTCGGGGAAACTTGCTGAAAAAGACGCTTCACCCGTAACCCGTGCATTTATATCGGGTTTACTTGCAAATATTTCGGCTCGTGTAAATGTCGTCAACGCTCTGCATATTGCCGAAGAACGCGGGATAAAAATCAGCACAAGCAGCAAAACAGGCGATTCGCCGAATTCGGATATTTGCACGAAAGTTATCACAAAAAAAGACGAGCAAACCGTCTGCGGAAAAGTTTTTGCGGATGGAATCGGTAAAATTACAAAAATCGGAGATTTTGAAACCGAAGCAATACCGAAGGGTTTTATGCTTTTGACAAAACATAAGGATGTTCCCGGCGTGATCGGCAAGATCGGAACTTTTCTGGGCGAAAAGGGCGTAAATATTTCCCGTTTTTTTCTCGGAACAAATGAAAAAGCAGGCGAGGCTTTGGCGGTTATTGAAATTGACTCGGCACTCGATCATAATGTTTTGAATGATTTGGGAAATGTCGAACCCGTGTTAAAAGTCCGGCAAGTTAAACTTTAAGAGTCTATTTAAATTTTCCTTAAAATCGCTTTCAGCGAACAAAACAGGTGAATTTTCAAAATTTAAACAGACTCTAACTCTCCCGTTTTTGTAAATTGATTTCAAACACTTTCAAAATTAACAAAAAACTAAACATTAACATGGACAAATAACAAAGCGGAATTTTCAATAAACACGGACATTCCTGCCAACCTTCAACCTGTGAATAGCTGAAATAAAATGCGGTCAATAAACCTGAAAAAGCACAGACAAAATAGATGATGTTCTTATCTTTTAGAAGCTTGATATGAGATAGCAACAGGAGAATCAATAAAATAAAAATGATAAAACAAGCCGGAATCCCGAAAAGCGGCGGGCAAACATCGCCCATAAAGATTTGAGATAAAACCAAGACAATAATCGTTATCAGTCCAATTATGGAAATAAGTAAATTTGCCAAAAAGAAATGTGATTTTTTCATATTAAATTGAAAAGCAGAAATTGAAACTTTGATAAATGTTTATGACGTAATAGTTTATAATACTTTTAAAATAATAAATATGAATGATAAAGACATAACTTTACGGGTCGAGAATGTCAGCAAATATTTTGGAGATTTTACGGCGGTCAAGGATTTGAGTTTTAAGATAAGAGCCGGGCGTGTGTTCGGATTTTTGGGACCGAATGGTGCGGGAAAAACTACGACAATTCGGATGATCGTCGGAATAACGATTCCCGATGAGGGAAAAGTCGAGCTTTTCGGTGAAAAGATCACGCCGGAGATTCGGGACAGAATCGGCTATCTGCCGGAAGAACGCGGGCTTTACAGGAAAATGAAGGTTCACGATCAACTGCGATATTTTGCCGCATTGAAAGGAGTTTCGCAAAAGGAAGCCGACAAACGTATAGATTTTTGGCTGGACAGAATGAAACTTTCCGAGTGGAAATTAAAGAAAACCACCGATCTTTCAAAAGGTATGTCGCAAAAATTGCAGTTTATTGCAACGATGCTCCACGATCCCGATCTGCTTATTTTAGACGAACCGTTTTCGGGTCTCGATCCGGTCAATGTCGAATTTATGAAGGACGTGATCGCTGAAATAAAATCCCGTGATAAAACGATTATTTTCTCAACGCATTTAATGGAAACGGCTGAAAAGCTCTGCGATGACATACTTTTATTAAACAAATCACACAAAGTTTTGTCCGGCAGTCTGCGGCAGATAAAAGAAAGTTACGGCAAAAATGTTATTTCGCTTCGATGTATAGGCGGCGAAAAAGTTTTGAATGACAAAAATTTAGTTTCAAATATAATCGAACATTCCGACGAAAAAGAGATATTTTTAGCCGATGATGCAGATCCTCAGATGCTTCTCAGAAAATTGATTGAAAGCGGAGCGGAAATTACCAAATTTGAAATGGTCGAACCTAGTTTGAACGATATTTTTATTGATAATGTGAAAGACAAATGATGAAATTTTTAGCAGTTTTAAAACGCGAATATAAAAAGGTAGTTTTTACGTGGGCATTTTTGATAACGACATTTTTGATGCCTTTGGCGGCATCACTATTTATAGTCGTGCCGGTGTTTATTTTCTCGATTGAAGGCGACACGACACGAATCGCAGTGGCGGATAAATCAGGCAGGATTTCCGAAAGATTTCAGGAAAACTTATTGCCTGATAAAATCAGAGAAAAGGCAAAAAAAGCGGCTCAGGAGTCGCTGAACAATCCAAGAGTTTCGCAGGAAGAACAGATGAAGCGTTCGGCGGAACAAATCGGCGGCAAATTCGAGTTTGTAGAATATAATGCTCAAAATAAATCGCTTGAACAAATAAAACGGGAGTTAAATGCTAAAATTTCTCAAAAGAATTTGGACGCTTATGTGATAATTCCAGAAGATATTTCCAGAAATGACACTAAGTTTGAATTTTATTCCCGTAAACCGGGTGATTTCGTTACCAATACTTCGATAGAAAATTCTTTAAATGAAGCGGTTCTTTCCCAAAGATTGGCGGATTCGAATATCAGCGAGGAAAAGTTGGAGGAATTGAGCCGAAATATCGCTTTTAATGTTAAGTCAATTTCTGAAACGGGTGAGGAAAAAGAAGACAGCGGAAGTTTTTGGGTAGCGTTTATTGTGGCGATGCTCATCTATATTGTTTTATTAATTTACGGGCAGGCAATAATGTCGGCAATTGTTGAAGAAAAGGAAACGCGGATCGCCGAGATTTTATTTTCTTCGGCTAAACCTTTTGAATTAATGTTAGGCAAACTCGTCGGTGTCGGTTTAGCGGGTTTGACGCAGCTTGCTATTTGGATCACGACTTTGACGATCTTGCTTTCTTTCGGTTTTGTGAGTGCAATGTTGAGCGGTGCTGACATAACTTTGCCGAGTATTACGCCGCAAATTATTATTTATTTCTTTATATTTTTCTTTTTAGGCTATTTTATCTACGCGACGATCTACGCCTTGATCGGTTCGATGGTTACGAATATGCAGGAAGGCGGACAGTTTGCTTTTCCGCCGATAATGCTTTTGATGTTGGGTTTATATTTTTGTTTTGCAGTCGTCCGCGACCCGAATTCGACATTTGCATTCTGGGTTTCGATTCTTCCGTTTTTTGCACCGATTGTGATGCCGGTTCGGATCATTGCGGAAGTTCCGCCGTTTTGGCAAATTGCACTCGCTATTTTACTAAATCTTTTAACCATCTTCGGTTTGGTCTGGATCGCTTCGAGAGTTTACCGCGTCGGAATGCTGATGTATGGAAAACGTGCTTCGATCCCGGAAGTCTGGAAATGGATCAAACAAAGCTAGGGAATTTGCGGTTTTCAATTTGCGATTTGCGATTTGATATTGATTATTTTAAAAAACAAAAAAAATGATAGAAATCGAAAAAAAATATCGTCTGACAAAGGAACAATTCAAAACGGTTGAGAATGATCTGAAGGAATTTGAAGCCGAATATCTCGGCGAAGATTTTGAGGAGAATAACTTATTCGGTAACGAAGAACTCAAAGAAAAACTAGCCGCCGTGCGTTTGAGAAAGATCGGAAAGTTGACGATTTTAACTTATAAACAGACGATTCCGAATAAAATGGGCGTTAAGCAGCAGATCGAATACGAAACGGCAGTTGAAGATGCGGAACAAATTGAGGAAATTCTTAAATATTTAGGACTTACTAAAAAGTTGGTTTATGAAAAGCGGCGGAAAACCTGGAAATTCAGAAATGCCGAAGTCGTTTTGGATGAATTGCCGTTCGGACTTTTTATGGAAATCGAAGGTTCGATCACGACAATTGCCGAAGCCGAAATGTTTCTGGAGGCGGAAAAATTTGAACCCGAAACAAAAACTTATCCTTTATTAACCAATGAACTCGGCAAAAGAAACGGGGAAGTCATCGAAGCAAGATTTTAATCGAGCAAAAAAAAATTAGAAAAAATTTGGAATTATGCAGCCAAATCGGTTATTATGATTTATGTAAATACACAAAAAGGAGATTTAATTAATGATCAAACATATTGCAGGTATTGTTCTTTTTTCATTTATTGTCGGATCGAGTGCGGTTATTGCAGGACTTTTTTATGAAGTTCCCGAAGCGAAAACTATCACGATAAGAGAAAGTTACAGTGTTTTTAAGAAGAAAAAAAGAAAAAAACGCTGCCGCAACAGAAGAAGCAGCATTGAAAATGCTTCGGTAAATCTTCATTTTGCAAAATTTGATGTTGATCGGGAAAACGGATTTTCTGCAATTATTGATTATCAAAATAATTGGAAATCTAACGGTGTGGTGGATTTGCATTTCTTTGTAAATGACAAATACGGCACACGGTTCTTAAAAACCGAGCGAATTTACGTTGCAACGGGAATAGATGATTATTCAAAGAAAATGGATTGGATGGGAAGACTCGATTCGCGTGAAAATCTTTATATAATACCAGAGGTTCACAATGCTTATGAAAAATGGACTTCACCGGAGTTTAATATCTACGAAGCGGTTGAGGTCAGATCAAATAATGATTAAATTTTGATAAGATTTTGAATGAAAACCTGAAGAACTTCAAAAATCTTCAGGTTTTTTATTGTTCAACCAAACTTCTGATTTCTTCTATCAGCAGATCGGGATCGAAAGGTTTTGTATGATATATCTGAAAGCCGCTTTCAAAAGATTTTTCTTTATTTTCAATTGCCGTAAACGCACTCAAGGCGATTGCCGGAATGTTTTTATGATTTTCGTTTTCCATCGAACGAATTTTTCTGATCAGAGAATTTCCGTCCTCTTCCGGCATTGCAATATCGGAAATAATCACGTCGGGAGATAAAATCATATTGTTTATTAACTCCAAAGCACCTTTGGCGGAATCGGCACTTTCGACCTTTGCACCTAATTGTTCCAGAAATAATGTTAGGACATTTCTCGAATCATAATCATCTTCTACCACAAGGATTTTCAAGCCTTCCAACACTTTTTCGTCCGAACGGTAAATATTATTTTCGGTTTCGGATACTTTTGCCGCATTATTTAAGACCGGAAGATTAACCGTAAATGCAGCACCCATATTTCTTCCCGGACTTTCTGCAAATATCTCGCCGTCGTGTTTTTGCACGAGTATCTTGGCAATCGAAAGTCCTAAACCCAAACCCAAATTGTTATTGTCCGATTTTATAGAACCTTGCGAAAATTGGTCGAATATCCCGGATAAATCTTCTTTATTTATTCCTTGTCCGTTATCCGTAATTTTTACTTGAATATCATTCTGTATTTCAAAAACATCAATGGTTATAAGCCCGTTTTCATCGGTAAATTTTATTGCATTTGATAAAATGTTTGTAAATATTTGCTGTAGTCTGACCGTATCGCCGAAAACCTCTAAATCCTTTTTTTGACAATTCATTTGAAGACCGATGTTTTTATTTTCGGCTTCGGGTTTTTTTGAATTATAGACATTTTGGATAATTTCATAAAGGTTGACGGGACGCATTTCCAATTTTAATTTACCTGATGAAACGCGGGCGGAATCCACCAGATCGTCAATTAACTTAGACTGGGATTTGGCACTTCTCTCGATTGTTTCCAAAGCATTTATACGGGTTTTTTCATCAACCTTCTTTGACAGAAGAATTTTTGCCCAGCCTAAGATCGAATTGAGCGGCGAACGCAGTTCGTGGGAAACTACGGCAAGAAAAAAATCCTTTGCTTTATTTGCCCGGACGGCTTCATTTCTGGCTTTTTTTTCGCGTTCATAAATTAATTCAAGTTCTTCGGCAGCCATTTTTTGATCGGTAATATTTCTGACGCTTCCCATCATACTGATTGCTTTATCGGTTAAATTAAAAAAAGTTTTCCCGCGGGCGGCGATCCAGAAAATATTGCCGTCCGAATGTATGACGCGGTATTCTACATTATATTCTTCCCCTGTTAGGTGAGAATTTTTTATTTCCGATTCAATTCTTTCGTGGTCGTCGGGATGCAAAACCTTGTAAAAATCTTCTAACTTAAAAATGTCATAAGGCTGGAGTTCGAATAATTGATTAAATTTAGGAGTGGTAAAAATCTCGCCCGTAATCAAATCCCAAAACCACAGACCGATCCCGGCATTTTCCGCCGCAAATAAAAAATGTTCGCTTCTTTCCTTATAAAATTCAATTTCCTTTTCTTTACCCGTTACATCATTTGCACAAAAGAAAATTTTATCGGAATCAGTTTCACCTTCATCAACCGGAACAAAGTTTAATTCGACTGTTCTGTTTTTTAAGTCGTCGAGTAAAACCTTTACTGTGATTTTTGAAACATTGCCCTGTCGGGCGTTTTGTAAAATATTATTAAAGGTATTTTCATTGAATGAATTCTTATTCAAAAAGTATATGTCTAAAAATCTTTTTCCAATTAACGAATTATTATCAATATCATTACCATCAAGAAGTTTTCCTTCTATCTCTTTTATATTACCTTCATTATTGATCGTTCCGTAGAAATCAAATATGTTTTTGAAAATATGTTTCATAGTGATTTGCATTAAATTTTACTACTTCAAATAATATTTTTGTCAATTAAACTGTTACTAAGCACGTCAGTAAAAGTTTTCAGGTTTAATGATTTAAGAAAGACACCAACAAAATAATTGATAATTGAAAGTTGATAATTGATAATTGTCCCGTAAAAATAAAGTAATTATCAATTCTCCATTATCACTTATCAATTATATTTTAAGTTTCTTCTTGCCATTTATTATGCGTGAAAACATATATTCATCTGCTTAATATTATAAAACCTTACTCCCATTAAATGATTAAATGAAAGTAAGGTTGAAAACCGAATGAAATAGCTTTGACGTTGCCGATCTTATGCTAAATCATTTCTATACTACTTTTCGTCCGGTTAAAAGTCGAACTACAAAGACGATGAGTGCTATTAATAATATTAAATGTATCAGGTTTCCTGCAGTGCCGGTAACCAAACCAAGTAACCAAAGCACCAATAAAATAACTATAATTGTTTCTAACATTTTTTTCCTCCCGAAATCTATTTATAATATGATATAGACAATTATCGTGCCAAAATATTTATTTGTTATAATGATTGAGGTTACAGGGGTTCTAGAAAGTAGTTAAATTTCGATAAAGGACAATCAAGTAATAATTTAATACGATTTTAATACAAAAAAAATTTCAAAATTAATACATTTTATGATGTGTATAGATTTGATACGGAACAAAATGGTTTTTATTTGCATTAAAAAGTTTAACTTGTTGAAAATAGTATATTTAATTGGCAGATTTGTTTTATGGAATAGATATTGCAAATCAATAAAAATGGTAATTAAATATATTTTTTATATTTTGGAGAACAGAATTTATGAGTGAAGCAACACAAAAAGCAAAAGATATAAACAACAATAATTCAGACAAAAAAAATAATACGGTAAATAATATGGTAAAAGAAAAGATTTCCGATAATTTATCAGCCACAGCCGAAAGATTTCACAGCGGTGCTGATACCGCTAAAGAAGTTTTGAATGCAAAAACGGATAAAGTTGAAGATTTTGTTCGTCGAAAAACATATGAAGCAGGTGATATAACACAGCAAACAATTGCAAAGGCAAATGAACTAGGACATAAAACAGCAGATATTATCGGTAATTCTTCAGAATATATCAAGAATTTTGATTATGATGATGCTAAACAGACCGTAAAAAATACAATAGTGGAAAAACCTCAAATAGGTTTAATTATCGCCGGAGTCTTTGGATTTTTATTAGGAATGCTTTTGGGAAGAAAAAGAAATTAATATGTAATTTCAGGAAGTGTTTTTAATAAAATCAAAGAATCGGGGAGGATCGAACAAAAAGAAAAGGCAGGAATTAGGGGGCTTGCCTTTTCTTTTCTGTATTGATTTGACACTACCACTCTAAAAGTCATTTAATTAGTTTTAGCTAAATAAATATAAATATAAACACTAGGGAAGTAGATGAAAAACAAGGCATTAGTTATTGATGACGATCAAGCTACTTTGGATTTAATGCGTTTTCAGCTTGAATCCGAAAGTTTTGACGTAGAAACGGCAGATAAAGGTGAACTTGGAATAAATCTGGCTGAAGAAAATAGCTATGACATAATTTTAACCGATCTGAATTTACCGGACATAAACGGTATCGAAATGGTGAAAAGATTTAAGCAAATTTCACCTGACACCGAAATAATAATGATCACGGGATTCGGTTCGGTAGAAAAAGCCGTTGAAGCGACAAAAGCCGGGGCATTTTATTATGTTGAGAAGCCGGTTGAATTTGAAGAGTTACTGGTTTTAATTGAAAAAGCAATAGAAAGAAAACAACAGGCTGCTGAAATTAAAGAACTTCGCGGAAAACTTTCAAACGTAACTTCATATCAGGGAGTTATCGGCGGCAGTAAATCAATGCAGAACATTTTTGAAATGATCGAAAATGTTGCCCATTCGGATGCAAATATTTTAATTCTCGGAGAATCCGGCACGGGAAAAGAAGTGATTGCCAATGCGATTCATTATAAAAGCCACCGCGCAAAAAAACCTTTCGTCAAAGTAAATTGTTCGGCACTTCCGAAGGATTTGATCGAATCGCAGTTATTCGGGCACATCAAAGGCTCTTTTACGGGGGCGAATAAGGATAAAAACGGATTTATCGGACAAGCCTACGGCGGAAGCATTTTGCTTGACGAGATCGGCGAAATGCCGCAGGATTTGCAGCCGAAACTTTTAAGGGTTTTGCAGGAAAAAGTTTATTACCGCGTCGGGAGCGATAAGCCCAGAGATGCTGATTTCAGGTTGATCTCGGCAACCAACCGCGATCCGTTTGACGCAATAAAAGACGGAAGTTTGCGGGAGGATTTATATTACCGGATAAACACGATTGAAATAAAAATTCCACCCTTGCGTGAAAGAATGGATGATGTTCCGATGCTGGCTGAACATTTTCTTGAAGTTTATGCAAAAAAATATGAGCGGAATATCTCCAAATTTTCACAGCGGGCGTATGATCAGATGCTTAATTATCATTGGCGGGGAAATGTCCGCGAGTTACAGCACGCAATTGAACGTGCGATTTTGCTGACGAAGACTGAACAGATAGATAATCTGAATATTTCGGTTGAACCGCAAGCAGTTTCAATGGCGACGGCATCAGCGGGACTTAACGGAGAATCCTTAATGCGGAATTCAGAATTACTTAGCCCGATTCAAAATAATTTTTCTTCACAAACGAATGAGATAGAACTAAAAAATTATGACTCGGAACAAGAGTTATTTGAAAAAATTGGAAAAATAATAATAAATAATTTACCTGAAGACCTTTATAATGATGAAGACAACAAAGACAAAAAAGATGTTTTCAGTTCCTTGGAATACGGAGTGGTTCTCGCGGCTTTGAAAAAAACGGATGGAAATAAACAAGCGGCAGCTAATTTGCTTGGTTTGTATCGTCCCAGATTATACGGAATGATAAAACGGCACAGTATTAAAGAAAAATTAGAAGAATAATGATTCGTGTAAAAAGTTAATATTGATTATTTTTAGTGATAGATCGGAACAAAACAAAAAAGGGAGTTGACTCCCTTTTTTTCTATAAATTTATAAAAATAATCAGATAATTATTTTGCCGGAGCCGGTGCGGAAATTTCTACATCAATGTTCTTATCTTGTGTTCCACCCGCATTACTTAAAAATCCGCTGTAATAAATAGCACCGGCAATGATTGCAACAACTATAATTGTAGTTAAAGCCCAGATCAAATTTGAACCTGTGTCATTTTCTTCTACCATAAAATTTTATCTCCTTTGAAAATTTGAAAA
>JBGTKR010000098.1:0-4834 GCA_041744535.1 Pyrinomonadaceae bacterium | reverse complement strand
CTAGTGTACGTGTTATCGCGCCAGCGGTATCGCACGGTAGCTATGTCAAGCATGGATAAACGCTGAATGCATCTAAGCGTGAAGCCAGACCTAAGATTAATTTTGCCAGTGAGACTCGTGGAAGACTACCACGTTGATAGGCTGGAGATGTAAGTGCAGTAATGTATTTAGTTGACCAGTACTAATAGTCCCAAGGCTTGACCATAAAATTTATTTGCTTAAAAGCATTGATTTTATTGATCTAGCAATGATTATTCAACATAATTTGTAATTTATCTAAACTAAATTTTTCCGGTGATTTTGTCGGTAGGGTCACACCCGTTCCCATCCCGAACACGGAAGTTAAGCCTACTGGAGCCGATGATACTGCATCTTTCAGGTGTGGGAAAGTAGGAAGTCGCCGGATTTACATTTTACAGCCCGTTCAGTCATAATACTGAATGGGCTTTTGCTTTTTTAAATTAAGTCTAAAATATAAGTGATTAAAAAATTCCAAAATTTTGAAACGTATTTCAGAGCAATATCATATCTTGTTGCTTTTTGCGGAGTTTTATCTTTATTTCTTTCCGGTGGGATTGGAATAATAATATTTTCGCTATTTATTTTATTGATTATTACAGCTTGGAATTTAGAAGATACAAAATGGCAAATATCTGAAAAAGCTGGCGTGTTTTTAATAATTTTAGTGATTCCGCTTTTTTATCTCGATTGGAAATTTAAAGTAACGGGTTTTGGCTCAAACGAACTTTTAGCGGCGGGCGGGCTTGCACGTCTTATTTTGTTTCTTTCGGGTATAAAACTTTTGCAGAAAAAATCCGATAAAGATTGGATTTTTATATATGTTATCGCATTCTTTGAAGTATTACTTGCCGCCGGTCTGAGCATCAGTCCGACATATTTAGCGACTTTGTTCTTATTCCTGCTTTTCACGACTTGTGCGATTATTGCCTTTGAGATTCGTAAAACATCAAGAGAAGTTTTAGAACAACAAATTCCCGATACATTAAAGAATGAAAAACCAAAGAGCATAACAAAACGGATAAAATCGCCACTCTCCAGACTTCCGGTAACCGCAATAACTCTTTTGTTTTTAATCACAATTTTTGCAATCCCTCTGTTTTTTACACTTCCGAGAGTTGGCGGAGCAGGTTTGGGTGGCGACTTAACAAATAATACAAAAATCACGGGTTTTTCAGATTCGGTAAAATTGGGAGAGATCGGCAGACTTCAGCAGAATGATAAAACCGTGATGCGTGTTCGGATTGACAAAAACGAAAATGAAAATCTGAAAAATCTACGTTGGCGTGGAGTTGCACTCGATTATTTTGACAACAAAAGTTGGAGCAATACGAGGAGCAATTACAAAGAGCCGTATATAAAAGGCGAAAGAAATTTTTTCTTGGTCAATTATCCTTCAAAGAATAGAAAAATAACCGTTCAGACATTTTATCTTGAGCCGTTGAATACGGATATAATTTTTTCTTTAAAAAAACCGATTGCAGTTCAAGGCGGCTTTCAGTTCATTAAGAAAGATTCCGAAGGAGCATTATCAACACAACGCTCGGCTTATGAACGGACGAGTTACACAATTCATTCGGACACATCTTTGCCAAGCGTGGAAAAACTCAGAAATGACAACGGGCTTTATACGGAAAAAGATATAAGATATTTACAGCTTCCGGCAAAATATGACGAAAGAATTCTCAGACTGGCAAATGAAATTGTCAGAAAAGCCGATATCATAACCAGATATGACCAAGCCAAAGCGATTGAAAAATATCTGCAAACCGAATACGGATACACTCTCGAATTAAAAGCTGGCGGCGATGAACCGCTTGCGGATTTTCTTTTCAACGTCCGCGAAGGACATTGCGAATATTTCTCTACTGCAATGGCGATTATGCTTCGCACGCAGGGAATTGCAGCGAGAGTTGTCAACGGTTTCCAGCAAGGCGAATTTAACGAAACGGCGGGAGTTTATGTCGTCAAACAAAGGGACGCACATTCTTGGGTGGAAGTTTATTTTCCAAAAGAAAAAGTTTGGATTCCGTTTGATCCGACACCTTTTGCCGGACAGTTTAGTGCGAATCAGCCCGCAACTTCCGTTTATGGAAAAATCAACAAATACCTCGAAGCACTGGAAACTTTTTGGATTCAATACTTTGTCGCCTACGACAATCAGGAACAAAAAACGCTTTTCAACTCCGTCAAAAACGGTTTCAACGATTACAAAAACACCGCTTCAATTTATTTGGCAAGTTTTCAAAAGGAACTCGAATACTGGTGGAAGGATGTTCGCGGCGACAAAGGTTTTCTGGCAAGTATAAAAGCAACCGCAATTGGAGCAGGTTATATAATAGCTTTTGCTCTCGGAATCTTTTTGCTTTTCCGGTTGTTTCGCAAAATTTATCAACTTGCGATTTGGAACAAATTCGGAAACTGGGTAAAACAAAAAAACGAAGCAACAATCATCGAATTTTATGAACGTATGCAAAAAGTTTTAGCAAGCAAAGGTTTCCGCCGCGAGCCGCATCAAACACCTTTAGAATTTGCCTTTGCACTAAATATGCCCGAAGCCGTCAAGATCACGGAAAAATATAACCGCGTGCGTTTCGGCGAAAAAGATTTCTCGAAAGATGAAACGAAAGAGATTGAAAATTGGTTAAAAAATTTAGAGAACAGAGAAAAATAATATAAATATTAGAATGTTAAGAGAGGTAAATTATGACACAAACATTTGAAATAGTATTAAATCAAGCACAAAATTTAACTCCTGTTGAACGCGAAAAATTAATTGAACTATTAAAACAAATGGACAGAAAAAAACATTCGGATAAAAAGCGTGAAAAAATCCGTGCGTTTCGGGGGAAATTTAGCAATATCTTACCAAGCACAAAAGAATTTTTTACTGAAAAATTTGATAGAAAAGAAATTTAAATCTATGAAAAAACTGCTACTAAATTTAGATAAAATCGGTATTAGTCTTTTTACCGTGATTTTGATTAATTTTGTATTCTTGATTTGTGAATATGATTTTTTCAATATTTCTAAATTGAAAACTTTTGATTTTGGAATGTTGATTTTAATTTTTAGTGGTTTGTTGTTAGTTTTCAAATCAGCAATGTTTAAAGGTCTTGCTTTGCTATTAAGTATTTTATGCTTAAATTTTGCAGTAAATGAATTCGGTAGTGTTTATTTCTTAAAAATGTTGCCACACTTTATAGCTAATAAGTCAATAACATTAACTCAACTAGCATATTTTATTATATTTCCATTTGTTATATTCTTTTATTCTTTGTTTGCCATTATAAAATTATTAGTTATAAAATTTTTGAGTAAATCTAGTTTAAAATAAATGAAAAAAGTTGAATTTGTCAGTGATGTCCGAAGAATTTGGTCTATTTGGAAGTTATGATGGACAGTTTGAAAGTGGAGGCTAGAAATTATAAACAATGCAAATGAAAAAATATCCAAAAATTAGGTTGTTCTTGTTTGTTCCGTTATTATTGTCAACTGTCTATTGGACATTACTACAACTTAGTATATCAACTAAATTTAGCTACGAATTTTTTCCAATAACATTATTAATCATCGGATCAATTTTGTTTTTGCTGAACCGGAAATTAACTGATTATATTTCATTTTCATGTTTTATTTCTACAATAGGCGGATATGTACCATATGTATTTAATAGTTGTGTAAATATGAATGGATATAGTGACTGTATTCAGGCATTTTTCTTTAGTGGGGATACGTTAATTATTTTGTCAATAAGTTTTCCCCTAATTTATCTCATAATTAATTTTATCAAAAATATAGGTAAAAAATGAAAAAAGTTGGATTTGTCAGTCTTGGGTGTCCTAAGAATCTTGTTGATTCGGAAGTAATGATGGGGCAACTCGAAAGTGCTGGTTACGAAATTACAAATAATGCTCAGGAGGCGGATACCGTTGTCGTCAATACCTGCGGGTTTATCGAATCGGCGAAGGAAGAATCTATCGAAGCGATTCTTGAAGCGACGAATTTGAAAGCACAGGGAAAAGCAAAAAAAGTTATTGTTGCGGGCTGTCTGGTCGAACGCTATCGGGATGATCTGATGAAGGAATTACCCGAAGTTGATGCGTTTATCGGGACGAATCAGCTTGATAAAATCATTGATGCGACGGAAAAAGATAAGAAAGAATTTAATGAAACAGCACTCACACCGATCGGCAACAAAACCGCCACATATCTTTACGACGAATATACGCCGCGGCTTCGTGCCACCGATTCGCACACGGCATTTATTAAAATCGCCGAAGGCTGCGACAGACCTTGTGCATTTTGTTCGATTCCTTCGATGCGTGGCTCATTTCGTTCGAGGCGTTTCGGTTCGATAATGAAAGAAGCCCAAATTCTCGCAGAGCAAGGCGTTAAAGAATTGGTTTTGATCGCTCAAGATTCATCCCGCTACGGCGAAGATTTGGGCGACATAGACGGCTTGGCAATTCTCATTAACGAACTCTGCAAGATCGAAAAAATCAAATGGGTGCGTGTAATGTATACTTTCCCGACGCACATTTCCGACGGATTCTTAAAAGCCATCGCCGACAACGAAAAAGCCGTAAAATACCTCGATATGCCGCTGCAGCACGCTTCGAGAAATATGCTCAAAGCAATGAAACGCGGCGGCACGAGAGAAAGTTTAGAAAGACTCATCAAACGAGTCCGCGACGCAGTCCCGCAAATCGCCATCCGCACAACTTTCATCGTCGGCTATCCCGGCGAAACGGAAGAAGATTTCGAGGAACTGATGAATTTTATTAAAAACTGCAAATTCGATAACGTCGGCGTG
>JBGTKR010000097.1:0-4409 GCA_041744535.1 Pyrinomonadaceae bacterium | reverse complement strand
TTTGTTTTGATAATGCTGGCTTACGTTTTCGGTCGCGTCGCTCTGCAGGTATCCGTCGGAAATTGGATTCTGAAAAATCTCTTACCGGACAGGAAATACTCCGAAACGATCTCCTTATTTACCGGAGCATTTATCTGGACTCTTCTGCTTTCCATTCCATATCTCTGGACACTTGCCGTGTTTATTTTATTTGCCGGCAGTTTGGGACTTGTTTTAACCGCCCGCTCCAATATTAATTGGGAAAAATAAAGGAAATACATAAACCATTTCAGTCCTTACCTTTCTTGTCCGAACATTTACAAATCTTTACAAAAACACTCAAACCTTTGGTTATAATAGAACGTCTTATCACAATAAGGTTTGAAACTTTTACAAGCCGTTGTGCGTGTCAATTAATAAGAAATTTTTAGTAGGAGAAATTTATACAAATGCGTCGAAATTTATTGTGGTTGGGTTTAGCGGTTTTGGTTTTGGGGTTAGGGGTTAATGTTTTCGGGCAGAATTCCTTGCCCGACATCGGGATTCAGGGAAATATAGCTCTCGGTGTGGTTAAAATCAAAGGCGAGCAAAAGATCGTGGTTGAAACAAAGGACGGAACGATTGATGCTTTGATTTTGAGTGAAACATCCTTTAAGAGTCTGCCGCCGGATAATTTGAGTTTAGCCGCCGCCGCCGATTCCAAACTTTCCGAGATCACCGTCGGCGACCGGGTTCTGGTTGTCGGAAAAGTTTCCGGCGATAAAAAAACGGTTCTTTCAAAATCCGTCTATCTGGTAAAAGGAGCGGATTTGCAGGCTAAACTGGAAAAGGAAAGACAGGATTGGCAAACACGCGGGATTTCCGGGCGGGTTACGGAAGTTGATCCGCAGACGAAGATTATTACGGTCGAAATGCGTGGAATCACCGGACAGGCGACCACCATTAAACTTTCTCCGAAGGACGAGATCAAGTATTTAAGATATTCACCGACCTCGATCAAATACAGCGACGCAGTTAAAAGCGACATCAGCAAGATTCAAAAGGACGATATGCTCCGGGCTTTGGGCGACAAGAGCGAAGATGGAGTAAATTTCAAAGCCGAACAGATTTTAACCGGAGCATTTGTAACCGTTGCGGGAAAGGTAAAATCGGTTGATGCCGCCAAAAATGAAGTTGCGATCACCGATCAGGCAACTGAAAAAGATGTAACGATTGCGGTCAATGATGCTTCGCTTTTGAAAAAATTTCCTGAAGAAACTGCACAGATGATGGCGATGATGATGATGCGTCAACAGGGCGGCGGCGGCGGAGTTCAACCGCCGAACAGCGGACGCGGGCAAGGAAACAGACCTGCCGGAAACAGACCGGCAGGACAAGAGGGCGGCGAAGGTCGCGGCAGGGGCGGCAGAGGAAATATGGACATAAACGAAATGCTCAATCGTTTTCCGACGATTTCGGTGGCTGATTTAAAAGTCGGCGAAATGATCGCCGTTTCCAGTCCGAAGGGAAATGATCCGACAAAACTTACGGCAATCAAATTACTCGCCGGAGTCGAGCCGTTTTTACAAATGCAGCAAGCGGCGGGCGGAAGACGCGGCGGACGCGGTGGAATTTCTAGCGGAATAACAATTCCGGGACTCGATAATATAGATTTTTAATAAATAAAATAAGGAAGAAAAAGGCGAAATTTAATTATGATTTCGTCTTTAATTATATCTGAACAAAGAGGAATCATAATGAATAATACAAAGTTATTTCTAAACATAATAGTTTTAACGCTTTTATTTTCAGTCAGTATTTTTGCACAACAGACGGGAACGATCAGCGGTCAGATTTCCGATAGTTTGGGCGATGCGTTAGTCGGGGCAACCGTTATCGCAGTTGATGCAAGCGGAAATGAAAAAAGCACAATTTCAAACAGTCGGGGCGAATTTACGATCAGCGGACTCGTGCCGGGCAAATATACGGTTCGTGCCGTGGCGGAAAATTTTTCGCTCTACGAAGCAACCGAAATCAACATCTCACCGGGCGAGAATGAAAAACTTACGATAGCAATGGTTGTCGAGGCGGTTTCGGCTAATGTCGAGGTCTTGGATGAGGGAAATGTCAGCACGGATTCTCAGAATAATGCCAGTGCCTTAGTTTTAAAAGGTGCTGATCTTGATGCCTTACCCGATGATCCTGATGATCTCGAACAGGCTTTACAGGCTCTCGCAGGCGGAGCGGCGGGACCGAACGGCGGACAGATTTACATAGACGGATTTACGGGCGGAAACCTTCCGCCGAAGGATGCGATCCGCGAAATCCGTGTCAATCAAAATCCTTTTTCGGCGGAATATGACCGTCTGGGTTTCGGCAGAATCGAGATTTTAACTAAACCCGGTTCGGATAAATGGCGTGGACAGGCATTTTTCAATTTCGGCGATAGTGCCTTAAATGCACGAAATCCCTTTTCGCTTAACAAAGCCGATAGCCAAAGAAAATTTTACGGTGCAAACATCAGCGGTCCGATCGTAAAAAATAAAGCATCATTCTTTTTAGCTTTCGACAGCCGTCAGGTTGATGACGGTTCAGCCGTTATTGCAACGGTTGTTGATTCAAACTTTAACATCGTCCCATTTCGAAATGAGTTTATTATTCCGAGCCGCAGATTTTCGATCAATCCGCGTTTTGATTATCAGATAAATTCAACAAATACCTTGGTCGGACGCTATGAATTCGAGCGGGCAACTTCGGACAATCGCGGCATCGGCGGATTTTCATTGCCATCGCGGGCAACTTCATTTGAAAACACCGAGCATACGATTCAGTTGACGGAAACAGCGATCTTGAATGATAAAACCGTCAATGAAACACGCTTTCAGTATCAATTTGATAGCCGCGAAACAACCGGCGACAACTCGATCCCGGCAATAAATGTCCTGGATTCTTTTTTCGGCGGCGGTTCGTCGGTCGGTTTAAATTATAGCCGTCAAAGCAATTGGGAAATACAAAACTACACGACAACGGCTTTAGGAAAAAACTCGCAGCACGCTCTTAAATTTGGTGCTAGAATTCGCGGAGTTAAATTGGAAGACCGTTCGGAATCAAATTACGGCGGAACTTTTACATTTACCGGATTTACAAATCCGGGTGATCCGTTCGATCTAAATGGCGACGGCAGAGTTTCTTCAATCGAGCAATATCGTGCAAGACTCCTCGGAGCAACCGACCCGCGATATAATCCGAGTCAATTCTCGATCACGGCGGGAGATCCGCTTGCCGATATTTCGCAGTATGATGTCGGCATATTTGCCACCGATGATTGGCGTGTCAATCCGGGTTTAACCTTGAGTTTCGGAATTCGCTATGAAAATCAGTCGAATATAAATGACAATTTAAATTTCGCACCGCGTTTCAGTTTTGCATATTCACCGGGAGCGGGCGGAGCGACACCGCCGAAAACGGTTTTTCGCGGCGGTATCGGTATTTTCTATGACCGTTTCAGCGAAAATTTTTCATTGCAGGCTCAACGACTTGACGGGCTCAGCCAACAGCAATTTATTATTACGGCAAACCCGACGATTCTGGGGCAATCCGTATTTTCATTAAACGGCGTAACAAACGTGCCGACTGCCGCACAACTTGCAAGTATCGCACCTTTGACCAGTACACCGCGAATTATTGCCGACGATCTGCAATCGCCTTATACGATACAAGGTGCATTCAGCGTTGAAAGACAATTGCCCGGACGCTCGAATGTTTCTTTATATTACGTCATATCGCGTAATCTTCATTTGATTCGCTCGAGAAACATCAACGCACCCGTCTGTCCGGCGGGAACTGCCTGCCCGATTACAAATCCGGCGGCTCTGCAATTACTGCGTCCCGATCCGACACAGGGAAATCTTTATCAATATGAATCGAGCGGAGTTTTAGACCAACAGCAGTTGATTTTCAGCTTCAGAACATTCTTTAGTCAGGGTTTAACTTTATTCAGTAATTATCGCCTCAGTTATGCCAACGGAATTGACGGCGGATTTCCGCAATACAGTTACAATTTGGACGACGAATACAGCAATTCGAGTCTTGACCAACGACATTTCTTTGTCCTCGGCGGTTCGGTCAGCGTGCCTTTCGGAGTCAGTTTAAGACCGTTTATTCTCGGTGGTTCGGGAAGACCGTTTAATCTTATCGCCGGACGCGATTTAAATGGAGATTCGATCTTTAATGATCGTCCGACCTATTCCCAAATTGGCAGCCGCTGCAATGAACTTGGTCTAACGAATTCATTCTGCGATGTGTCGGGCTTTGATCCGAATGCTATTGTTACAAGAAATTTCGGACGCGGACCTTCATTTCTTACAGTTAATTTGAGTGTTAATAAAACATTCGGATTCGGTAAATCCGCAACACCTGCGGGCAACAATCAAGCCGGCGGCGGCGGCGGC
>JBGTKR010000096.1:0-9117 GCA_041744535.1 Pyrinomonadaceae bacterium | reverse complement strand
ACAGGAAGAAGTTGAAACAGAACCGGAATCCGAAATAGTTCCCGAAGCGGATGTATCGGTCGAAGAAGTGGTGGAAGAAATATCCGTAACCGAAACAGTTCCCGTTAAGGAAACGATTTTGGGATCGGAAGTTATCGAAGTTGAAAAACAGACGGATTCTGAAATTACGGAAGAAGCGGAAGAAGAGCAGGAAACCGAAGAAGTTAAAACAGAAAACTCCGAAGAAGAATAATAAAAATGTAATTTTCGGGTGGAATGAAAGTAAAGGTAAATTTGTTAAATTTACAAGTTAAAAAATCAGAAAGAAATTTATGGCTGTAAGCAAAAAAGTTCGCATTTACGACTTGGCTAGAGAAGTAAAGCAAGATACAAAACGCATCATCGAAGAACTTCGGCGGGAAGGGGCGGATGTCAGTGTTCCGTCGAACTCCGTCTCGAAAGAGTTGGCGGAAAAGGTGCGTGGCAAGTATTTTCCGAAAGTTGATAAAACTCCGAAACGTGGGATCAAAGTAATTAAAAGAGAAAAGGTCAAAAAAGTTACAAAGCCGATTGAGGATGAAACCGTTTCGGAGGAAATTACGGAAAAAACAGCCGATCAGCCGCAGGAAACAAAATCTGAAATTACCGAAGTAAAAGAAGCCCCGAAAACGGAAACTAAAAAAGTAGTTAAACTCAATAAAAGAGTTATTAAGCCGGTTGAAGCTAAAGAAGAAAAAGCAGAAGAAATAGAAGAAATAAAGGAAACGGAAAGCGTTGAAGAAAAAACTTCGGAAGAAGCTGAAGAAACCGCAAAACCCGATAGATCAAAAACAACCACACGCAAATTAAGACTAAAGAAACCGAAAGAGTCGGAAGAAGCAGTTGAAGAAACAGAAGCAGAACAACCTGAAACCAAAGTTTCCGAAACAAAAACCGAAGAAACCAAAGAATTAAAACCGGGCAGAAGTGTTACCAAATTAAAATTAACCAAAGAGGCTTTGGAATCCGGCGTAAAACCCGGCGAGCGAATCGTTACGGCGAAACCTTCGGCTGAGGCTTTGCAGACAGACAGAACCAAAGCAAAAAGGCGAGATCGGAAAGGCGGCAGAAAACATCCGAGAGAATTAAAAGGAACTCCGGGCGAAACCGCCACACCGAAAACCGTATATACTCCGCCTCCGAGCAACAACCGCTTTAAAGGTCGCGGCGGCGGCAGAAAGGGCGGTAGAAATTTCGGTGATAAGGACAACAGATTCCAAGAGAGAGAACTTGATGCACCGCGTAAGCGTTCGATTGAAGAAAGAATTTTAGATCAGGTCGGCACGGTTGAGAAAGATGCTCTAAAAGAGATTCGTTTGACGGAAGGTGCGACGATCAGGGAATTTGCCGAAGGAATCGGCGTAACGCCGCGTGATATTGTGCAGCTGCTTGTAAAGAAAGGAGTTTTTGCCACACTAAATCAGCCGATTGGCGAAGATATTGCCAATGAATTAGCCGAAAAATTCGGTTTCGATGTGCGATTCGTTGCGTTTGAAGAAATGGTCATCGAGCAGGAATTTGAAGAACTGATCGCCGCCGAAACGGATGACGACGAATTTCCGCGTCCGCCGGTCGTAACCGTAATGGGTCACGTTGACCACGGAAAAACCTCGCTTCTCGATGCGATTCGTTCCGACAATGTGGCGGAAGGCGAAGCGGGCGGAATCACACAGCACATCGGTGCTTACAGCGTTTTTGTGGATAATCCCGACAAACCGGATGAGCAGCGTCGTGTCGTTTTCTTGGACACACCCGGACACGAAGCGTTTACGATGATGCGTGCCAGAGGTGCGAAGGCGACGGACGTTGTAATTCTTGTCGTAGCGGCGGATGACGGCGTGATGCCGCAGACGATTGAAGCAATCGAGCATTCAAGAGCGGCGAAAGTTCCGCTGATCGTGGCGATCAATAAGATTGATAAACCGGGGGCGAATGCCGACAAGGTTAAAACGGAATTAGCCGCTCAGGGTTTACAGCCAACGGATTGGGGCGGCGATACGGAAATGATCGAAGTTTCGGCAAAAAACCGCACTAATTTAGACATCTTACTCGAAACGGTTCTTTTACAAGCAGATATTATGGACTTGAAAGCGAGTCCGACGCGACGTGCTTCGGGAGTTGTTTTGGAGGCGAAAATTGATAAAGGACGCGGTTCGGTCGGAACGATTCTCGTTCAGCAGGGGACTTTGAGCGTTGGCGATCCGTTCATTGTCGGACAATTTTACGGCAAAGTCCGGGCAATGTTTTCTGATCGCGGCGAAAGAATTGAAGAAGTAGAACCGTCAACGCCCGTCGAAGTTTTAGGATTGCAGGGCGTTCCGCAAGCGGGCGATACTTTTCAGGCGGTTTCCGATATTGATAAGGCTCAGACGATTGCGAATCAGCGGCAGCAGACCGCAAGACAGATCGCAATGCTCAAGACGACGAAACGCGGAATTGAATCGCTCGGATTGGCGGATATTAAGGAATTGCTCGTTATCCTGAAAGCCGACGTGCAGGGTTCGGTTGAAGTTCTAAAAGCAACGCTTGAAAAACTTTCGACCGAGCAAGTCAAAGTTCGCGTTATTCGTTCCGGTGTCGGAGCGATCACCGAATCCGATGTTCTGCTTGCTTCGGCAACGCAGTCCGAACAGGATTCGACGGCGGTTGTAATTATCGGATTTAATGTGCGTCCCGGAGTTCGGGCGGTTGACACGGCGAAACAGGAAGATGTTGACATCCGTCTGCATTCGATTATTTACAAAGTCGAGGAAGAAATCACGGCGGCGATGATCGGAATGCTCGATGCGATTCAGAAGGAAGTTATTTTAGGAAAAGCACTCGTCTTGGAAACCTACAAAGTTTCAAAAATCGGAATGATCGCCGGATGCCGCGTAACCGACGGAGTTATCCGCCGACAGGCAAAAGCCAGATTGATCCGCGACGGCGTAGTTATCTGGGACGGAGATATTGCTTCGCTCAAACGATTCAAAGATGACGCAAACGAGGTCAAACAAGGATTTGAATGCGGTATCAGCCTCGTTAATTTTAACGACCTCAAAGTTGACGACGAGATCGAAGCATTTATCATCGAGGAAATCGCACCGACGGAACTTTCATAAGTGAGAAGTGAGAGGTGAGAGGTGAGAAGTATGAAACAATTCTTTTACCTCTCACTTCTCACCTCTCACTTCTTACTTAAAATTATGCACCGTGCAGAAAGATTAGCGGAAAGTTTGAGAGAGGTCGTAACGGAAATTGTCGGTTATGAACTCGCAGACCCCAGATTGGAAGCTGTAACCGTAACGGATGTTCGGGTTGCGGAAAATTTGCGGAACGCTAATGTTTATGTGGTGGTTGAAGGCGAAGAAGCCGAAATAAAAGAAGCGATGCTCGCATTGGGCAGAGCCGCAACCTACATACGCCAGCAGGTTGCTCTCGATCTAAATCTCAGATACGCCCCGCAACTGCATTTCGCACGCGATACGGTTGAAGAAAACGCCGTCAGAATCGAAGAAATCTTAGGAAATTTATCTCAAGAAGATGTAGAGGAAACAGATAGTGAAGAGTGAACCGTGAAGAGTGGAGAGAAAATTTTATATCTCCACTCTATATTCTTCACTCTTTACTCTCCACTCATAAGAAATGTTAAGTCAAGTAGTAGAGTTAATTGAAAATAAAGAAAAATTTGCGATCACCACTCACGTCCGACCGGACGGAGACGGCATCGGTTCTTCATTAGGATTGTACTGGCTTCTGCGTTCTTTGGGAAAAGACGTTGAAGTTATCGCCCGTGATTGTGTTCCAAACGCATATTTGCAGCTTCCCGGAGCGGACGAAATCCGCAAGGTTTCGGAAATTGACCGGGAATATGACGCGGTTTTCGTGATGGAATGTTCTGACATAAAACGTCCCGGCATCGGAAAACTCGAAGAACAATTTATTGTAAATATAGACCATCACGCAACCTGCGAGCATTTCGGCACGATCAACTGGATTGATGCAACGGCTTCGGCGGTTGGTGAGATGATTTATAATTTGTGCAAAGCCATCGGCGGACGCATTACCAAGGAAATTGCCGAATGCGTTTACCTTGCACTCGTAACCGATACGGGTTCGTTCCATTTCCCGAACACGACCGACCGGACTTTAAAAGTCGCTTCCGAACTCGTTAAAGCGGGTGTTCAGCCTTCGACGATCTCGGAAGTTGTTTACAACAGTTATACTTGGAGTCGTGTTGCATTAATGCAAAAAGTAATGGCAACGGTTAAGCGTGATGAAAGCGGAAGGATCGCATATATGCGTCAAACTCTTGAAATGACTGAAGAAGCGGAAGCGATGGACGGTGACAACAACGGTTTTGTAAATATGCCTTTGGTGGCAAAAGAAGTTGCCGCATCGGTTTATATGCGTGAAGTTCAGCCCGGAGCATATCGGGTCAGTTTGCGTTCAAAAGGAACTTTGAATGTCGCAAAAATAGCCGAAACATTCGGCGGCGGCGGACATAAAAATGCGGCGGGCTGCCGGGTTGAAGGCGATTGGGATGAACTTGAAGATAAAATAATTTCGACTTTAAGTGCAGCTATTGAAAAACAGGAATTGGAAAATGCTTCGGTCAAAGAGGAACGTGAGTTAAGTTTGGCTTAGAAAAAATTATTGAAAAATGTCAGATAATTAAAGCGGATTTCGCATTATTTTAAAAGTTTGCGATAATCCGCTTTAATTGTATTTAAAAATATATGGTGGAAAAAAAGGAAAAAAATTATAAGTGGCGGCGTGAGGATTACAGGGAAAAAACCAAGGGACTTCTGATCGTCAACACGGGCGACGGCAAAGGGAAAACGACCTGCTCGATCGGTCTGATGGTGCGTGCGGCGGGACAGGGTTTAAAATGCTGTATGATTCAGTTTATGAAATCGAAAACCGACCGCTACGGCGAACACGAATCGCTGGAAACTTTGGGCATCGAAGTTCATACGATGGGCGACGGTTTTACGTGGGACACGAATGATCCGGCACAGGATATAAAAACTTCCGAAGAAACCTGGGCGTTATGCGTTGAAAAAATGCGGAGCGGCGATTATGATCTACTCGTTTTTGACGAACTCGTTTATGTTCTCGATTATAAGTTTTTGGATTTGCAAAATGTTCTGGACGAGATCAAAGCAGTTAAAGAATCTCAACCCGCTTTGCACATTATCGTTTCCGGCAGAAACGCACCCGATGAACTTATCGAAACGGCAGACCTCGTAACTGAAATGAAGGAAGTAAAACATCCCTTCCACGCCGGCATTTACGCCCAGCAGGGAATCGAGTTTTAAGAGGTGTCCTGATTTGTGTTGTTTTTTCTTCTTTGCGAACTTGGCGACTTGGCGGGAATTACTTTTTCTCCCGCAAAGACGCGAAGCCCGCAAAGTAAGAAAATTTGTTTTATACCGGCAACAAATTAGCAGGACACTACTGAATTTTAATTTTGCTTGCAAAAGATTTAAGAAAAGATTAAAACTATGAAAATCTAAAATATTTTCGGGAGAAACTCATAACTGTGAAAACAAATAAACTTAACTTTTTATTCTTAATATTTATAATTTTATCAATTTCTCTGGGATGTAATTTTCTGAAAAATTCGACTTCCGATGAATCAGCCAAGACCAACGGTGAAGGCGAAAGAACGGTTTCAAATTCGGAAGATTCCAAAACTGATGATATTCAGATAAAAATAGAAGATGAAAATTCCGAATCCGTCAATAACACGACTCCCGACGATGACGATGAAAAAGAAGACGGCAGCGGAAACAGAATTACCGCAGTTAAATTTGCCAAAGGAAAAACTTCGAGAACTTATTCCGAAGCCGTTATTCGCGGAACTTCCGACACATATATTTTAGCGGCAAGCGGCGGGCAAAATATGACCGTAAATATCAGTTCGACGGAAGACAACGGCGTTTTCCGCGTCATTTCGCCAAGCGGACAATACATCGGCGGAACGGAGGACGAAGGCGTAACCGTTTTCAACGGAAGTCTTCCGGCATCGGGAAAATATAAGATCGTCGTAACGCCGACACGCGGAAATGCGACTTACAAAATAAATTTTGCCGTTTCCGCTAAAGAACGCCCGGACACGCAAGAAACAAGCGGCGGACTCACAACTACCGTCAAATTTCGCAAAGGCAGCACCGGAGCAAGTTATTCAAACGCCGTCATACGCGGCGAGCGAAACACATATATTTTAGAAGCGGGTGGCGGACAATTTATGAGCGTTTCGATCAGTTCGACGGAAGACAACGCGGGTTTCGATGTCGTCGCACCAAACGGCAGAACTCTGGCGAGCGAAACGACCAACTGGAACGGTCAACTTCCCGTAAACGGAAAATACCGAATTATCGTCGGCGGCACACGCGGAAATGCAACTTATCGAATAAATTTTGCGGTTAGATAAATTTTTTAAAGTTGACAAATAATTTTCGCGGATTCCAATTGTTAATAGTTATAGAAGTTACGCAGTTGAAATTTACACTGTTGAAAATAAAGACTTTCTTAAATGCAGAAACACGCACGAAGTAAGTGTGTTATGCCAATCGCACACTTACTTCGTGCGTGTTTCTGCAAAATTTATTCTTTCAACTGCGTAACTTCTAAGTTAATCACTTTAATTTTTAAGTATTCTGTAACTAAGGCAAAATGAAGAAATTCAAATGGCTCAACTTAAAGGTTGTTTCGACGGTTTTAATAATCAAATTTTTAATTTTGATCTTTGCCGCGATGAGCTTTCAAATCGTCAACGACCAACCGCTTAACGCTCCGAACTCGTTTTTAGGAATATGGCAGCGTTGGGATGCCGTGCATTATCTGAAAATAGCTGAAACAGGTTATACAAATGTTGGCGATGACAGATTTTTAATTGTCTTTTTTCCTTTATATCCGCTTCTAACAGCAGTATTTCAAGTGGTTTTAAGAGATTATTTAGTTAGTGCCTTTATCGTTACTGCTTTTGCATCCGTTGCACTTGGTTTGGTTTTCAGAGAACTCGTAAAACTAGATTATTCGGAAAAGACATCACAATTTGCCGTCTTATTTTTATTTATTTTCCCAACCAGTTATTTTCTTCACATACCATACACGGAGAGTCTATTTTTGGCTTTAGCCATCGGATGTTTTCTGATGGCTCGTAAGAAGTATTGGATTGTTGCAGGTATTTTAGGGTTTCTTGCTTGTTTAACCAGAATTAACGGTTTGATTTTAGTTCCCGCACTTGCATTTGAAGTTTGGCAACAATATCGGGAAGAGAAAACATTTAACTGGAGATGGTCATTTTTGTTAATAATTCCTGTCGGTTTCATTATTTATCTAATGATTAATTATATTATTACCGATAACCCGACAATGTTTATGACTTATCAGCGTGAACATTGGTTTAGATATTTCAGAGTGCCTTGGGAAGGGATTTGGCAGAGTTATGAAAGAATTTACAATCCTAAGCCGACGGATGCACAAATGGTCGGTGTGCAGGAATTTCTTTTTGTCATTATCGGTTTAGCGGCAACGATTCTCGGTTGGCGGCATTTGCGAAATTCCTATCGTGTCTGGATGGCGGCAAACTGGTTACTTTTCGTCAGCACATCTTATGTTTTAAGTGTGCCGCGTTATACGATTACTCTGTTTCCGATATTTATTTTGATGGCTTTGGCGGCACATCGAAATTGGTATTTAAATGTATTGTTTATAGTTTGGTCAATTCTTTTCTTGTCGTTATTTACTACACAGTTTGTCAGAGGTTGGTGGGCTTTCTGATTTAAGTTAAAAAAACCTTGACTGTAAAAATTACCTTGAGTAATCTTTAGAAACAAATAACAGGTTGCCTTATTGCCTTAAAGGAGTAAAAATTATGATTAAATCTAAATATATTCTTACGACGATTTTAGTTTGTTCGGCTTTAATAACAATTTTTCTGTCATTTTCAAATACCCAAAGTGCAGAAACAATTGACAATAATATTCGGGAGTCTAAAAGTAAGCATAAATCGGCAATAATGCCGATTCCTAAAACAACGCCTCAACTTGTTAATTATGCTCTCTCGTCAAATGGCGGTAGTGCAACTGCTTCCAGCACTTTTAGCGGTGATTATCCGGCAAGTTCTGTTATTGACGGTGTTAGTAGTGGTGTTAATTGGGGAAATGGCGGTGGTTGGAGAGATGCAACGGAAAATGTATTTCCCGATATATTTGAAGTTACTCTAAGTGTTGCTCGTAAAATCGAGTATATTACAATAGTTACGCTTCAGGATGATTTTCAGAATCCGACTCCCCCTTCAAGTTCAACAACTTTCACAAAGTTCGGTATAACGGATTTTGATTTACAGTATTGGGACGGCTCGCAGTGGATAACAATTGAAAGCGTTACAAACAATGATAAAGTTGTGCGAAGTTTTTCTTTAGATAATATAGTGGCAAAAAGATTCAGAGTAGTAATTAATGGTTCAATAGATGGTTACAGTCGTCTAACGGAAATTTCAATTTATAGTTTTGATAGCCGACAGAAAACAACTCCCGGTATATACAAATCAACAAGCGGCAATACTTATCTAAGGAATTCCCACGTAAGATTAAATCCTATTAATATTTTAGATCCTTTAGCATCTGATATTGAATTTATTTATGGTGTTAATGGTGATAAACCGATAGCCGGAGATTGGGATGGGGACGGAAAGGATTCTATCGGTGTTTATCGCAATGGTGTGTTCTATTTGAGGAATTCCAATTCGACGGGAGCGGCGGATATTAGTTTTGCATTCGGCTCTCCCGGAGATCAGCCGATTGCCGGGGATTGGAATGGGGACGGCGTTGATACGGTCGGTGTCTATCGTCCCTCGACGGGCGTTTTTATGCTGACAAATACGAATACGGGAATAGCGGATTTAACTTTTGTGATGGGAAATCCGAATGATATTGCGATTGTCGGCGATTGGGACGGTGATGGAATTGATACCGGAGGAGTTTTTCGTCCTTCAAACGGAATCATTTATTTGAAAAATACGAACACTACAGGTTTTGCTGACATCAGCTTTGTTTATGGAAATCCGGGTGATAAGCCGGTTGCCGGAGATTGGGACAGCGACGGGAA
>JBGTKR010000095.1:0-23297 GCA_041744535.1 Pyrinomonadaceae bacterium | reverse complement strand
TCCCTGACAATCGAGCAGAATAATTTAAAATCCGTGTGAGAAGTTTCGCCGAGTGCCGAACCGTCCGCCGATGCGTGAAAATGTCCGATGTCCGCACCGATTGTCAAATGCGAAGTTACGGGAATTTTGTTTTTGTAACTTTGGCAGAGTATCGAAAAATCGGCGAATTCAGGTTTCATTTGAGAAACTTCCCGGCTCATCGCTTCGCCCAAACCTAGTTTATCTTTTTGACCTTTTTTTGCGGCTGTATTCAGAATTTCTCCCGTTTCCTTTGCCGCTCCGAAATCGCCTTTGCCGAGAGTTGCATCAACATCTTCGCTGGTGAAACCGACGAGTGCTATTTCGGTATCGTGAACGAGAACCGAACCGTTTGCTGCGATTGCGGTAAGAAAACCTTTTTGCATCAGATCAATCAAAATCGGCGAAAGTCCCGTTTTTATTACGTGACCGCCGATCCCCCAAATTATCGGCTTATTTGATAGTTTGGCTTTGACAATGCTTTCTGCAATTTCGCGGATGGATTTTACCGCCAGAATGTTCGGAAACTTATCGAGAAATTCCATCAAAGAATCATACTTCAAGATCGGTTCGGCAAATTCCTTGACGGTAACTTTGCTCGGACGTGAAGCGAGTTCGTAAGTATTTATTTCATCAAAATCAGTCGGCCTTAAATTTTCGTATATGGACATATTATTTATATAAGTGAGAAGTGAAAGGTTAGAAGTGAGAGGTGAGGAGTTAAAAATAAAAGATAAGTAACAGAGGTAAAATAAAGTAACCCATCAAATTCCAAATTCCAAATTTCAGATTTCAAATAAAAGCGTGGTTAGTTCTGAGATTTGAAATCTGAAATTTGAAATAAAAAGAAGTGGTGTAGTTTATTTAATTTCTTTTACTAAATCAATTATTTCTCACCTCTCACCTCTCACCTCTCACCTCTCACATTTTCCCGATGTCGCTTCGATACTGCATACCTTCCCATTCAATTTCATTAACCGCTTTATAAGCCCGATGTAAAGCATTTGAAAGATTGCTGGCGGTTGCGGTTACGGCTAAAACTCTGCCGCCGTTGGTGATAAATTCGCCTTTCTTATTTTTTGAAGTTCCGGCGTGAAAGACGACGATATTTTCCTGTTTTTCCGCTTCGTTCAAACCGTTTATGACATCACCTTTTTTGGGTGATCTCGGATAATTTTCAGCTGCCAAAATTATGCAGGCGGAACTTCCCTCCTTCCAGTAAATTTTTAATTTATCCAAAGTTTGATCATTTATCGCTTCGCAAATTTCAACTAAATCGGTTTCCAGATTAACCATGATCGCCTGAGTTTCGGGATCGCCGAAGCGGACATTGTATTCAAGGACTTTTATCCCGGAATCGGTCAGCATCAAACCTAAAAACAAAATTCCTTTGAATGGAAAACCTTCCGCCGCCGCACCTTCAAGTGTCGGCTTGATAATTTTATCTGCTATGATCTGAGTTTCATCCGCCGTCAATAAACTCGAATCGGTAATCGTCCCCATTCCTCCGGTATTTGCTCCCGTATCGCCTTCACCGATTCTTTTATGATCGCGGGTCGGCGGCATCAGAGCGAAATTTTTTCCGTCGGCGAACATTAGAAGTGAAACTTCCTTTCCGGTCAGACATTCTTCCAAAACAATTTTACGGGCGGCATCGGCGGCAATTAATTCGCCCGAAACCATTGAATTTACTGCTTCGATTGCCTCATTTCGGTTGTTTGCCACAACCACGCCCTTTCCGGCGGCAAGTCCGTCCGCCTTGATTACAACCGGAGAATTCTCATCTCCGAACTCGCCGTTTTCTAGAATTCTAACTGCTTCGGCGGCGGAATTGGCAGATTCATATTTAGCAGTCGGGATGTTATGCCGTTTCATAAAATCTTTGGCAAAAACTTTGCTTGATTCGAGCCGTGCGGCGGCTTGCGATGCACCGATTACTTTTAATCCACGCTTTTCAAATTCATCAACGATTCCTAAAGCCAACGAAGTTTCACCACCGACAAATGTCAGGTCAATCTGCTCCTTTTCGGCAAAGTCCGCCAGAGCATCAATATCGGTCGGAGAGATATTCACACATTCGGCAATTTCGGAGATTCCGGCATTTCCGTTTGCACAGAAAATTTCTGTTTCTCTTTTGCTTTGCTTAAATGCCCGAATTATAGCGTGTTCCCGACCTCCCGAACCGATCACAAGTATTTTCATAAGTATTTTGTTGGTTTCAAACCAGTATTTATATGACTGTAAATACAACAGAAACTTGACTCTGATGTTTATTATGTATAACTTTTAAAAAATTACTGTACATTTTCTTCGTTATTAAAAACAATTAAATTATAAAGTAATAATTAATTTAGTTCATTGTCAGCAAATTTTAAAATAACGAAGAAGGGAAGAATAAAATTATGTCAGAGGTCAAGTCAAATAAACTTCAGGAGTTTAATGAAGAAACTTTTTCAGTTGAAGATGAATTTGAAGATGAAAATATCGAATGTATTGATTGCGGAGAAACTTTTATCTGGTCAAGCGGTGAGCAGCTTTTTTTTCGTGATAAAGGACTTGTAAATCCGCCAAAGCGTTGTAAACCCTGTAAACAAGCTAAAAATGAACGCCTTTCAGCAATTACCGCCGCTCAAAAAGCCGGAATCAAACAGAAAATTGAAGTTGCCGTAAATTGTGCCAAATGCGACCTTAGCACAACCGTTCCCTTTTATCCTTCGCAAGGTCGCCCCGTTTACTGCCGTTCCTGTTTTTTGGAAATGAATCCCGATACACTCGGAAAAGCCCCGGAATAATTTCCCGATAATAATTTAACCGCCAACGTGAACATTCGGGCGTTTTTTAGGATCGTGTTCCGCCTGACGTAAAATTTCTCTGGTAACGGGTGCTGTATCACCTTCACCGAATAAAACAAATCTGATCAAATACATAAACGGATTGCCTTCGCTCCATCCAAAATAGACGTGCGGAATTTTTCCCGTCATATCTCTTAAATGCAGCAATAATCCGGCAATCGCATTCGGCACAGCCGGCGATTCGGTTCTTAAAACTTTATAGCCGTCAACATCAAAACCGTGAATCATCAACTTTCCGCCAAACTCGGAAGCATCGCCGAGATCAATTTCAAAAAATATTACCGGGTCCAGAGAAGGTATATGATTGTCTATTCTTTTTTCAGCTTCTTTGTGCAGATATTCATTCACATCGCCTTCTTCCCGCCGATTTGCCACTATTCTTATTTCACCGTGCCTCATTTCATCAATAATTTTCCGTGCATTTTCGTCAAATTCAACGCCCGTAATACGCACCTCGGTTGCCCGCAAAGCTCTTGAAACAAAAGATGTTATAACAATTGTAATAACGAACAGAACGGCGATTTGTAATCCTTCCGGCTGCGATATGATATTTACAACGGTCGTATAAATAAATATCAAAGTTATTATCAAAAATGCTACCCATTTTTTTTCATTTTTCTTCCAAGCGGAGATCGTTACCGCCACCGCCGCCGAAGCCATAAGCGTTAAAACTCCGGTTGCATAAGCACCGCCTTGAGCCTCGATATTGGCTTCAAAAACGATTGTTACAAGAAAGGAAATCGAAGTAAAAACGATCACGAGAGGTCTGGTTGCTCTTGCCCAATACGGAGCCATTCCATATCGCGGCAAATATCTCGGAACAATATTCAAAAGCCCCGCCATCGCACTTGCTCCGGCAAACCAGAGAATTGCAATCGTGCTAAGATCATAAAGCGTCCCGAAAATTTCTCCCAGATAGCTGTGAGCCAAGTAAGATAAGGCACGCCCGCTTGCCTCGCCGCCTTCCCGAAAGGCTTCAGCCGGAATCAGCATAGTCGTTACCAGACTGCTTCCGATCAACATTACACTCATAATCAATGCCGCACCCGTCAGCAATTTTTTACCGTTTTTGATACGACCTTCGATGTAGTCTTCAGCAACGGGAGTCAAGCTTGTATCGGCTAATTTAGAAATATGTATGGATTCGGCATCCTCATTTGAAAGTTCATTATCGCTTTCAACCAAAGGCATTACGACAACTCCCGTTTCAAATCCCGATAAACCGAGTGCAAGTTTAGGGAATAATATCAGGGAGGCAATAATCATAGCGACGGCACTTCCTTTGACATCAGGATGAATCCAAATCATTCTGCTCCAATTTCCCAAAGCCTCCGGGTGAATCACAAATATTTGATAAAGACCGTAACCGATGACGACAATATTGAGAGTTAGAAATACAGCAACAATGACAACGGCGATGCCGATGGCTTCGTTAAAACCTTTTAGAAAAACCAATCCCAAAAGACCGATCAGCATTAGCGTAACTATGACCGCGTGATTTAAGAACGGCAAATAATGTTCGATCAACGGATTTTCGATTATGTGTGCCGTAGCATCCGCCGCCGATAGTGTAATCGTAATAATAAAACTCGTGGCGACAAATCCTAACAAGGCAAGAACAAACAACTTCCCTTTCCACCTTGATAAAAGTTTTTCAAGCATCGAGATCGAGCCATCGCCGTGCGGACTTTCTTCGGCAACCCGATGATACATCGGCAAAGCTCCGAACAAGGTCAAAAGCACAAGCACCAATGTCGCAAAAGGCGATAATGCACCGGCAGCAACAAATGCTATTCCGGGTTGATAACCGAGCGTTGAAAAGTAATCTACCCCGGTCAAACACATAACCTTCCACCAAGGATGAGTTTCGTTAGGTGCTTCTTTTTTTATCTGTTTTGACTCGTTTTCTAAAACCCCTTTTAAAAACCATTCTTTAAATTTGCTGTTATTTGTCATATTCCCAAACGCAAAAAACCGCTGATTTCTAAACATCAGCGGTTAAATTCTCATTTGTAAAATCTATCGGAAATTATTTTCATTGAAATAAACTTTTTATTTATTTGCAAAAGCAAAATAGAATCTTACACCTATTTTTGCTAACGTCAATAAAAAGTTTGAAAATAAATATTTTTATCAAATAAAAAATTAATTTAAAAAAAATAAAAGGGCGACGTCTCCCACACCGTCGCCCATAGGTCACAAGTCCTCACCCCTCGTGACCAAATGTTCACCGGGGAGGTGAACATCTATAGATTATGCACATAATTTTTTTTATTGCAAGTAATATTTTAAATAATGTAAAACTTTAATTAATTTACGGCGGAAAACCCTATATCCCAAGTGTTTACAACATTTCCGATAGAAATACCGCCGACCAAATAAGCAGTTTTATCCTTTTTATTTTTAATCTGAATACTATATTCTCCCACTTCGGCATTTTCAGATATATCAACTTCAAAACTTATTGCGGAAATCCCCTTCTCGTATTCGTGTTCGATATAGCTTTGTTTATTTATCCTGAAAAACGGTGAGTTGAAACTTATTTCAAAATCCTTTATGGTGAAATTCCTGCCGCCGACATAAAGAATAAAAGTCTTACCTTTATTGACCGGAACTGCCAGCGTTGAAAGCTGACCGTTAAAACCGATGTATTGAGCATCAAAATTTTTTAACTCGAGTTTGATTTTTTTGTTTAATATCGCCGTTTCATCATTTTTTACAGTAACTTGTCCCAACGAAACGGTTGACAATAAATTTTCGTCCTTAATTGGCTGAGCAAAAAGATTGTATGTTCCCTGATTCAAACCGTTCAATAAAAAATCACCTTTTGAATTTGCCGAAATTCCGGCAATCACTTTTCCAGAATTTTTCTCTTCCGCCCATATTTGAAATTCACTTACGGATTCCTTACTTTCTATTTCTAATTTGCCCTCTATCGCACCGCAGCATTTATCATTGTCTGATTTTTTTCCGTAGATCGAAATAATTCCCGCCCGGTCGTCATCCGAAAGAGTTCTGGAATTAAAACCCGGAAGATTATAAATTCCGTTTTTCCCCTGATGCGTGTGCATTGTCGAGCCGATAATATTGGAATGCTCCAAACCCAACAGATGACCGAGTTCGTGTGTCAGCGTCGCTTCCAGATCAAAAGTTCCGATTGTTCCGTCGGTTGAAAAAAATTGGATCGGATTTAAGACTATATCGGCTTCGGAAATATTGCCGTTTCGGTCAAAAAAAACTTTCGTGATCGCCGAAACCTCATTCGCCTTATCGCCGAACAATAAAATATTTTCAGGAGTTTGAGCAATGGTTATTAAAGAAACACCGTCGCCGGATTTTGCGGAAGGGCTGACGCTTTGCTGCTCGGAAAACGAAAATCGAAGTTCAATATCGGCTGCATTTTCCCATTGATTCAGGCTTCTATCAACAACATCGAGGATATTTTGGTCGGATTTTATGTTTGAATTTTTACTGATTAAAGATTCCGAAATGGAAATTTCAATTACTTTTTTATTCCAGCGAACGGGAACGGTTTTCTGTGAATCAGCAAATTGAGGCGTATAGGAAAACGCTGACAAAGAAAAGAAGATCAGCGTTATAAGAACTTTAATTGTTTGAATTTGTTTACGCATCAAACATTTTTCGGTGGTTTTGAACGACTACAAAATTTACTTGATTTCAAGATTATCTCTTCCGACATTTTCCAGATCGGAAAAGCCGACAATGAACAGTAAAATCACAAGTCCGACAGTTGCCAATACATATAAAAGTGCAATTTGTTCAAGATAGATTATGATCCCGATTATGACCGCCACCGTAAAACACCAAAAGAGAGCTTTTGTGCGTCTGCTGTATTTACTTACTTTTTCTGCCATTTTAATATAAAAATCTCCTGCCAAGTTTCAAAAACGAAAATATATCTTATTTATTTAATCAATCACACGCAAAGGTAATTTTGAATTTTTTGTTCTATCCGAATTGTCCGCTTCGATCACGGGAGGATATTTCCGATCATCTCCTTTTCCGCTGACATCAACTATATCATAAGGTTCGAGTTTTACATCTTCTTTTTCATCAGCTTTGATCGAATCCAAACTAATTTCAATAATTTTAGTATCAGTTCCTTCACGCCGGAAAATTTTGACACTTTCCGGTTTTGCTTTTTTTGTAAATCCACCGGCAATCGAAATAGCTCTCGACACGGTTAATTCGGAACGGAACAAAATTTTTCCCGGATTATTTACACCACCGATAACATAGACGGGTTCAGCCCCGGAAACGGTTATAATATCGCCATATAAAACTTGGGGATTAGACTTCTTTTTTCCCTGTAATAAATCGGAAACTTTAATGTTTATAATGTCCAAGCCGCTATTTTGGCTTACTTTTATAAACTCGCCTTCATCGGATTTACGGGTTGTTTCTTCATTTACCGCTTCTTTTTCAGGCTGTGAACAAGTATTAGCCAAACGCCGCAAAATCTGTATGTCGCCGTTGGCTTGATCGGTAAAACCGCCTGATAAAATTATCAATTCATTCAAATAAATAGGGCGTTTAAGCTGAAACCGCTGTGGAATTTTTACTGCTCCGAGCAGTGAAGAAACGGGGCGGTCTGTGCGGTCGAGAATGCGGACTTTAACCTTCGGCTCTCTTAAAAATTTTGTGTAGAGTTTTGCTATTTCATCTGCCAAATTATCTTCCGTGCGGCAGAGAGCAAAAACACTCTCGACAAATTTCAAGCCCGAAATAAATCCTTCGGGCGTAACCTGTCCACGCCAATCAAATTCAGTGCTTCCAATAATATCAACGTCAATCAGGTCGCCGGTGTGGATCAAATCATCAGGCTTTGTTGGTTCATTTTTATTTTGAATTTCAATTTGTGAAGTTTTAGAATTTTCGATTTCCGCAGTTCCTGAAAAATCCAGATTCTCGATCTGTGCATAAACAGTTGCAGAATAAAATAATATTATTATGAAAAGTATGGGGTTATAAAATTTTGTCCGCATTAAATTTACTACTTATGCTTTTATTTTTTTCCTTTTTTTGGATGGTTTTGAAGTTACGGTCCCGGGAACTGCAAAACCTTTAAATTCCAAATTACAGGACTCGCAATGCAAATTATAACGAAAGAACAATTTAGAGAAAAAGGGCGTTCTACGATACCCGTGCTTAACACGACTGCTTGAACATTGAGGACATTTTTGACTAATCATCAGCTTAAATTTAGTTACTGAGTTAATTTTTAGATTTAAGTTTTCTTAAACCTTTAATTTTAAAATTTATATTTTCAGCAATTACATCCTTATCCAAACCTGTTATATTTTCTCTGGCAAGATAAAAAAGTGCGTCTTTATAATGACTTACCGCTCTTTTATAATTACCTTTGAACTCGGCTTTTTCAGCCAACTCCACCCAATGAGAAATTTTTATTGAAGCAACAAAATCATTGACCGCTTCGATTGATTCCAGCAATTTTTCATCTTCAGGATAAAACTCCAAAGCCGACTCTAAAACCAGAGTGGCTTTTTGAGCCGTTTCAATTTTTCCGGCAACCGAACCGCTGATCTTTGCCGTTTTGGTTAAACGTCTTGATTCAATTGCCGCCCAAGAGATCAGATGATGTTTATGAATCACTTTGATCCTACGCCTGCCGTTCTTAAACGCTCCCCAACGGGTCGAGCCGATCTCGGTTTTTTTCAATTCTTCGGCGGTTATCCTTAAATATTCTTCACAAGCATTAAAAACATCCAGATGTTTTTCCGGCAGACTTCTGTTAATTCTTGCTGATTCCGATTGCTTTTCTATTTGTTTCAAAAATGAAGCATTACGCTGCAAACTGAAACTGTTGGAATTTCTTTTTTTCTTGGTAATTGCAGAAGTTTTTTTATAACTCTTTCCAAAACGGCTTGGCTGTGACGAAAACCTTTTTTTATCCCGAAAAACAATTTCACGTGCAATAACCGCACTCAAGAGAATTAAACTCGAAATAATACCTGAATAGATCCAGGGCGATTGATCACCGAATTCTTCTAATATTCCCCAATTTATAAAAAATAAAATTAAAGCTATCGCAATTACCAGCAGATAAAAACCGGCATTCGGAAGCATAAGAAGACTCGAAAAAATACCCGGCTTTTTATAATCAGGCTGCAAATTTACCGTTTTATTTCCTTGTCTGTGTTGTAAATGGTTCAACTAATTTCTCCTGAATTTTATATAAAAACCATTTTATGTATTATTCTTAAAGGGGATTAAATGTATCTATATTTAATTTATCACAGAAACAACACACCTTCAAAATACTTTTTTCAAGCAAGAAACGGTATTATAAGCATTAGTAGGATTTTTTCAACTTCAAAACCGCAGATGAAATTATATAAAGCATTTTAAAAGTTATAGATTTTATTAACTTTAAGAATGTGTAAATTTCTGATGTTCAAGGATTTAAGTTCTTCTTTAATTTCCTTGTAATACATAGGCTTCAAATTCTTTACATAGATTGGGCAATCCGGCTGTTTGAATTTTTTTAGTTCTTTTTTCAGTTTTTGCGGAGTTAAATGATGAGAAACTTCCGCCAATTCCATTAACCGATCCGGGAAGGCACACTCGATCAAAAGTGCTTTGAGATTATTTTCGTTATTGACAACATTCCAGAATTCATCCATTTCAGCCGTGTCGCCCGTGATCGCAAATTTTGCGTTCCCGTCGGAAACGACGAATCCGACAGCCGGAACTTTGTGATTTACGCCGATGGCTTTTACTTTCAAATGTTCAACTTCAAATTCTTCGCCCGTTTCAAACGGATAATATTTCAAAACAACTCCATTCTCATTTTCCAATTCGGAAAATCTCGGATAAACATCCCAGTTAAAAATATTCTTTTCCAAAATTTCAATAACCTTTTTTGAAGCGTAAATTTCAACCGGTTTTTCGATGCTGGCAAATAGATCATCAATAAACAAAGGCAATCCGGCAATGTGGTCAATGTGTGCGTGGGTTAGGATCACATCCCTGACCTGTTTTTTTTGAACGGAATTCGCCGCCATTCCCAGACTTCCGGCATCAATCGCCACGCGGTCGTCAACTATAAAACACGACAAATGTTGTCGTTTGCTCGCTTTTCCGTTTTCATTAAACGTGCTTGGAAGAAGTTGAAACTTCATTATCTGTAAATTTACTCTTACTAATTAAAAATTTGGAAAATTATCTCGCACAGGTTTCCGCCCGTCCGCCGTCAATCGCATAGGTCGCTCCCGTGATCCACCCGGCATTTTCCGACGCAAGAAAATAGACCAATTCGGCTACTTCCTCCGGTTTTCCGGCTCTTCCCAAAGGATGCGTCGCTTGAGAATGTTCGAGAAACTTTTCATATTCATCTTCGGACATTCCGCTTCGTTTGTGCAGATTTGTAACGACGACTCCGGGATTTACGGCATTTACACGAATCTTTTTCGGTGCTAACTCCAGAGCGGCACAACGGGTTAGCTGATCTACTCCGGCTTTTGAAACGCAATATGCCAGAACATTCGGAAACGCTCTCGTTCCCGTTACGCTTGAAACATTAACGATGTTGCCTGCGGTTTTTTCAAGATGCGGAACACATTTTTGCATTATATAAAAAACCGAACGCAAATTAACATTCAGCATTTTATCCCAATCATTCAACGTCGTATTTTCAATCGAACCCGCTGCAATAATTCCGGCTGAATTTACCAATACATCAATCTGCCCGAATTTATCAACCGTTTGCGTAACCAATCTTTCAATCTGACTTACCTCCGTCAGATCCGCCAAATGTAATTTTATTTTATATTCGGCACTCTGCGTTTTGCTTTGCAGAGAAATTAATTCTTTTTCATTTCTGCCGACTGCAATAACTTTAGAACCGGATTCGGCAAATTTTAGTGCTGCCGCCCGTCCGATTCCCGAACTTGCTCCGGTAATTATTATTACTTTATCCTTCATATTCTGTTTCTAAAATGTCGGGAATTTAACAATTCATCAATCGAAATTTTTTGAATAATAGCACAAATTGATTTTACTTTTGCAATCCGTAAAAAATAAAAAGGATAACTTAAATCAATAAGTTATCCAAAATTCACCGAAATTTATCCGCTAAAAAACCAAATACAGCGATTTAATACATTATTTGTTTCATATTATTACACGCCGTCTGTTTGCGGGGTCTTCGGAAAAAGTTTTTCAAAGGCTTGTTTTGTTTCATCACGCTTACGTTTTTGAAAATCGTTTACCCAGTTTGAAACATTTGAAACCATTATTCGGGCTGTTTCCTTGCTTTCTTTCGACTCGTTTTTTACAGCCTTTTCGACGGTCTTTATGTCTTTTTTCTTTACTACTTTTATTTTTGCTTTGGTAGTCATTATTGCTTTACCTCTTATCAGTATAAATTATTTATGTATTTGTATGATTGCTTTTCGGAATTGTTTTATTCCTTTATGCTTTTTTTATTCTGCAATTTGAATGCCAGATAATGAACGGTTTCAAAATTATTTTTTGCAGAACTAATTTTTTTTGAAATTGATTTCGCATTCTGCAAAATAAATAAAACTTTTTTGCGGTTTGCTAAATACTTTAACGATTTTCAGTAAATCTTTGTTCCAAGTATTTTTATATTTTCACTTATTTTTCCGAACCAATATCGGAAAAAATCAAAATCTCCAATAATTCAAGCAGTTGGCATATAATTTGCCGTTCTTAGATATTAATGAATTTACTTGACCTTATTATTATTTATTTAGCCTGCGGCTCACCTTTCGGAGTTTATTATTTTCTAAACAAAAAGCATTCGGAAAATTATGTTTTACTCAAATCCTTTTTACTCACATTTTTCTGGATTCCATACGCATTCCGATTATTGCAGATAAAAGTTACGAACAAGTTAATTAAAAGCGGTCATTTTGATTTAAATAAAGAAAGCCGACTAATCAAAATGCAAACCTTATTTGAGAATTTTTTACCGATGAATTCAAAAAATATTTCTCTCTTTGAACTCCGCGAAACCATTGAACGATACGCCGGTTTGACTTGTGCGATCAAGGAAAAAGATGAATCTCCGGCGGCTTACGAAAAGGAAATATACAAAATGAACGGAAATAAAAATATAGAAATTTCTGCCGTTTGTTTGAATAGACGCAACCGTAAAAAGCTAAAATCTCATCAAACCCAAGCACGTGAAGATTTTCTCGGTTTGCTGAAAATCCTGTTTGAAACAAGTTTTGATAAAAAAGGACTTGGCAGACACTCTATCGAATTTGTTACACTTTTAGATGACAAAACGGCTTTGCAGGAAATAGCGAAGTTAATCGGTAATGCTTCGCAAAGTATTGAAGGTTCTCACGTCTTACAATTGGAGAAAGATTTATGGACACCACAAGAACAAAAACAAAAGAAGATCAAACAAATTCCTTTGACCTTGCAGACTTTAACAGCGATCACGAACTCACGCAAGAAAGATTAGACGAATTAATTTCCCTGAACGCCGAATATGCAAGAAGGGAAGAAATTTTCAGTTCAGATAAAGAAAAACTCGAAGCCGATCTGATGTCGAATCCGCTTTCGGTTGAAAAAGCCTTTTCATATTTCGGTTTCCTGCTCGGAACTTTTCCTCCGGCGGCTTTATTTACCAGATTTTTAATTGATGCAAACAATGTCGAATTTTGGGTTGTCGTTCTTTTGCTGGTAGTAAACGTCGTTACCGCCTCCGCCGGATATTTATCGGGCAAACTTATCGGCAAGATCACTTTTGAACTCGAAAAATTCTCGTGGCATTCGATGTTGCTCGCACTTCCTTTTTTAGGACTTTTGTGGGGAATAATTTCCGGCGGAGCGGGCGGATTCTTTATTTTTGTTTTCGGTGCTATTTTCGGAGCAATGATCGGCGGATTGGTCGGAAGCGTAGCATTACCCGCGTTTGCGATTTTTCATCGTCTGCTCAAACGCGGCGATAAGATCGAAAACAAACATTTTATGCCGCTGGCTTACGGAATTTCGCTTGTAATTTCCGCCTTTATATTGGGCTTTTAACTTCAATCTGAACATTTCCTTAAATTGTTACAAAAATTTCATTCAAACGTAACATTTTTGTAACACATATTTCGTTAAACTTAACGCGATATGAAAAAACAGACATTGTTCCTGATCGGTGTTTTAATTTTATTCGCAGGTTTTGCACAAGCACAGACCGGCGACGACACACAATTTTGGAATGAAACCACAGTCGAATTTCCGATTGATAAAGACATAAGCGGAATCGTTATCGGCAATCTGCGTGTTACGGATAATTTCAGCGATTTGTCAGACAAACGCATCGGTTTTGCCGTAAAATTCAAAATCAAGAAAAATATATCAATTCAACCGAGTTATCTTTTCCGAGTTCAAACCGCCGGCGGCAGAGCAAACCGCTACGAGCATCGGGCAAGATTGGACATTACACCGTCTTTCAAATTCAACAAGTTTGCAATCGAAAACCGCAGCCGTTTTGAACACAGATTCAAAACGGACGGGCGGGATGACGAAACTTATTATCGAAACCGGACGAAAATAAAAATCCCCGTAACCAAAAACGACAAGGAAATAATCACACCCTTTATTGCCAATGATACCTATTTCGACCTGCAAAATCCTAATGTTTACAGAAATGATTCAATTGTCGGAATCAGCCGTAAATTCACCAAGAACGCGACGGCGGAGTTCTTTTATCAATATCGTAAAAATTTTCAGTCGGGCGAAGACCATATCAATATCATCGGTGTTAATCTGAAATTCAAGATTGATTAAAAAGTCCGGTAAATAAAGTTTAATTCGCTGATTGTGAAAGGTTAATTGTTTGGTAAAATCTTACCGAACAATTAACCTTTTTCCTGTTAAATAAATAAATTCAATGCTTGTCCTTTTACATTTATTTTCACTTTTTTTGCTGGTCTTGCTCGGATTTTACGTTTTCGTGGCAAATCCCCGCAGTCGTGCAAACCAAACATTTGCAACATTTATCGCTATCTTAGCTCTCTGGACAAGTAAGGATTTGATCTTCTGGAATTTTACGGACGATTATTTCAAATGGGATTACTGGGCTTCGGCAAGTTTTATCATCGCACTTTTAATGCAGTGTGCTTTGGTAATCTTCGCGTGGGTTTTCCCCGAAAATTCCAAAATCCCAAAAAAAAAAGCCGCCATCATTTTTGCTCCGGGTTTGGTTTTAATCCCGGCGGCTCTATTCGGGCTTTTATGGCACAAAATCGGGTTTGAAAACGGCAGATTTGTCATAGATTTAGCTCCGCTGGCGTATGCCTTTGTCGTTTACGTCTATTTTGTTTTCGGTTACGGGGCGTATATTTTACTGAAAAAATACGGTAAATTTCTCGGCACGCAAAAAGGTCAGCAAGTCGGTGCAATTGTCTGGGCGTTATTTATTACGGGCGTTTTAAAAACTCTGGCAAATATCGCTCTGCCGTTTTTCGGGAATTTTGAATTTCTGCCCTATAGCACGATCTTTGTGCTGCCCGGAGTTTTAATTTATGCGTATGCGATCTCGAATTTCAAACTTTTTTCATTTCAGACCGCACTCGATCAATTCAGACTTTTTCCGATCACATACAAAATCGCCTTGACCATTGCAACCGTTGCCATAGTCAGTTTTATCATTTTTCAAATCCCGATTGTCTGGTGGTCTTTTCAGGAAGTTTCCGATTTTGAAGCGTGGCGGAAATATCTTGTTTTCAGCGTCATTTCCGCTCTTATTCCGAATCTTTTGCTGTTGCTTCTTATCGTCCGCACGATTTCCAGACCCTTGCAGAGAATAACTTTAGCGGCGGTAAAAGTTACCGAAGGCGATTACGGAACGGAAATAAATATGCGGAAAAGCAACGATGAGATCGGTTTGCTCGCTCAATCATTTAACGAAATGAGCCGCAAAATGGCTTCCGACATCCAACAGCTGCAAAAACTCAACGAACAACTCATCCGCACCGAAAAACTTGCCGCAATGGGAACGCTTTCCGCCGGAGTCGCTCACGAAGTAAATAATCCGCTCGCTTCAATCTCTTCGCTGATTCAAATGCTTGAAAAAAACAAGAATCTCGATAAAAATGACCGCGAAAAATTAAAACTCATCCAAACTCAGATCGTGCGGATCACGCAGGTTACAAAGGATATGATGGATTTTGCCAGAGTTCGTCCGGCGGCGAAAACTTCGGTTAATTTAAATGAAATAGTTGAAACGAGTCTGCGATTGGCAAGTTTTGACAAATTATTTCAAAAACTCGATTTGAAAAAAGATTTTGGAAAAAATCTACCGACGGTTTTTGCCGATTCCGATCAATTACAGCAAGTTTTCTTAAACCTTTTCCTAAATGCACGCGATGCAATGCCGAATGGCGGCGAACTTTCGATCAAAACTTTCAAACGGGAAAATTTTATTTTAACCGAAATTTCCGATAGCGGTGTTGGAATTAATAACAAAGATTTGAAAAAAATCTTCGATCCTTTTTTTACGACAAAATCCACCGGCAAGGGAACGGGCTTGGGTTTAGCCGTCTGCTATGGAATAATTACCGCTCACGACGGCAAGATCGAAGTTTCAAACGAAAACGGCAAAGGAACAAAATTTATCGTCTATTTACCGTTTGAAAAGACAAACCGGGCAAAATATTAAACTTAAATTCTTGACAATCAAACGATTTCGTAGCAATTTATCAATACACATCTTTTTTAACAAAATAAATTTGAGGAAAATAAATGAAAAAATACTTTTGTAGTCTTTTTGTTCTGCTGATCTTTGTATTTTCGGCTTACGGGCAGGAAATGCGGACGGCTTATGTCGGTGCAAAAATCATCCCGATTATCGGAAATCCGATAAACAATGGTTATTTGCTGGTTCATAGAGGGAAAATTGTTGATGTCGGCGATGCGACCAATAAGGTTTTCACCGCCGACACGAAAATTGTTGATGTCAAAGGCAAGGTAATTATGCCCGGACTCGTTGATTCGCACAGTCATATCGGCGAAGTTGCCGGGGCGGACGGTTCTGCACCGATTCAGCCGGAAATCCGCACGCTCGATTCGATCAATCCGCGTGCTTCGAGTATTCAGAGAGCTCAAGCCGGAGGCATCACGACTGCGAATATTATGCCCGGTTCGGGACATCTCGACAGCGGACAGACGCTTTATATCAAACTCCGAGATGAAGCGAATACGATTGATGATTTATTAATCTACGATAAAGACGGAAAATATATGAGCGGAATAAAATTTGCCAACGGCACGAACAGTTTACGCGGTTCGGGCGGATTTCCCGGAACTCGTGCAAAATCCGTCGCACTCGTCCGCGAACAATTTATCAAGGCACGCGAATACCGCGAAAAAATACGCAAAGCCGGAAAGGATTCAAGCAAAATGCCGCCGCGTGATTTAGGGTTGGAAACTCTGGTCGAAGTTCTTGAAGGCAAACGGGTTATACATTTTCATACACATCGCCACGACGATATTATGACGGTTCTGCGTTTGAAAAAAGAATTCGGTTTTCGCGTCGTCCTGCAGCACGTTTCCGAAGCGTGGAAGGTTGCCGACGAGATCGCCGCCGCCAAAGTTCCCGCTTCGATAATTTTAATTGATTCGCCCGGCGGAAAACTCGAAACCACCGACATTAAATGGGAAAACGCCGCCGCACTCGAAAAATCCGGTGCATTGGTTGGTTTTCACACGGACGATTATATTACCGATTCCCGCGTGTTTCTGCGTTCAGCCGGATTCGGAGTTCGTGCCGGAATGTCCCGCGAAAAAGCACTTTACGGAATGACGATGGCAAATGCGATTATGCTCGATATGCAGGATCGGATCGGTTCGCTCGAAAAAGGCAAAGATGCAGATTTTATCGTGCTTTCGGGTGATCCTTTGAGCGTTTACACGACGGTTGAAAAAACATTCGTCGAAGGAAAAAATGTTTTTGACAGAAGTATCCCCAAAGATTATCTGATCGCCGTCGGCGGTTACGGGGCGACAAATGACCGCCTCATTCACATAGACTGTTTCGACAGCGACTTCGGAGGACATAGATAATGCAAAATTCAAAATTCAAAATTCAAAATTTAATATTTTTATTTTCCATATTGTTTACCGCTCAATGCTTACTGCTTACCGCTTCCGCACAAGTTGCAGTTAAAGGCGAAACGATCTATACAATGGACGGGCAGACGATTAAAAACGGCGTTGTTTTAACAAATAACGGGAAAATTACGGCAATCGGTTCGGCTGCGTCCGTTCAAATTCCAAGCGGTTATAAAATTGTCGAAGCAAAGGTTGTTACGCCCGGTTTGATTGATGCACATTCGGTTATCGGTCTGGCAGGGTATTTAAATCAGCCGCACGATCAGATGCAGATCGAGAATTCTACGCCGATCCAGCCCGAACTTCGGGCGATTGACGCATATAATCCTGAAGAAAAACTGATCGAATGGGTTCGCAGTTTGGGCGTTACGACAATTCACACCGGACACGCTCCCGCCGCACTCGTTTCGGGACAAATGATGATCGCCAAAACTATCGGCAAAACTGTGGAAGATGCTCTGATTATTCCAACCTCAATGATCGCCGTAACTTTAGGCGGCGACGCTTTGGGAAGCGGTGGAAAATCTCCCGGAACTCGTGCTAAACAAGCCGCGATGCTTCGTTCTCTGTTGATAAAAGCACAGGAATCGGTTCGCAAAAGCGATGATGCAAAAAAAGACGAAAAATCAAATAATACGGCTTCCCCAAATAACACTTCAAATAACAGAAACGATAACAGTCCGAATCCGAGCAATCCGAATTCGATGCTGAAAAATCCGCCGACACCGGCTTTTCAAGACGACCCGAACAAACAGCAAGCGGGTGGAGGAAATGCTTCTACCGATCTGCGAAACGAGGTGATGGAACGGGTTATCCGCCGCGAAATTCCGCTGCTGGTAACGGCACAAAAAGCGAATGACATAATGACCGCTTTGCGGCTTGCCAAGGAATTCAATATCAGAATCGTTCTCGACGGTGCGGCGGAAGCCCATCTCGTAATGAATGAAATCAAGGCTTCGGGTTTTCCCGTCGTGCTTCATCCGACAATGTATCGGGCGGGCGGCGACACGGAAAGTCTTTCGATGGAAACCGCTGCAAAACTTAAAAAAGCCGGAATTCCCTTTGCTCTGCAAAGCGGCTACGAAACCTATGTTCCGAAAACCCGCGTTGTTTTATTTGAAGCGGCTTTGACTCTGCCGAACGGTTTGAACTTCGAGCAGGCACTTTCGACAATCACGATTGATGCCGCCAAAATACTCGGTCTGGATAATCGGATAGGTTCGATCAAAGTCGGCAAAGACGCGGATTTGGCAATGTATGACGGCGATCCGTTTGAATACACGACTCATTGCGTCGGCACAATGATAAACGGCAGGATAGTCAGCGAAATTGTTCGCTAAACCAAATTTTTGCCGCCAATTACACGAATAGCACGAATAGAAATTTACTAATTATTATTCGTGTAATTCGTGTAATTCATGGCTGAAAATATTTTTTAAATTATGATTCTATCAATTATTTTTTGCGTCTTTTTACTTTTTCAAAACCCGAATTTCACACCGACTCCAACGCCGACTCCGCAAAATGTGATCTTGCCGGATATGGATACCCGGCAAACCGCAACTCCGACTCCAACGCCGACTCCGATTCCGAATATTTCGGTAAAAATCGGAGAACCTCAGGAAGATAAAAAACTCAAACTCGATGAGCCAACCGTTATGACAAGGCAAACGGTTCGTGTGAACAGTCGTAATCTGAATTATAAAGTTACCACCGGATTTCTGCCGATTCGTGATGCTAAAACGGGCGAAACGGAAGCGAAGATTTTTTATATGGCTTACACGCTTGAAGGCACGAACAAAAAGCGTCCGCTGATGTTTTCATTTAACGGCGGTCCCGGTTCGTCTTCGGTCTGGCTGCATCTCGGTGCGTTGGGTCCGAAGCGTGTGAAAATGCTGGATAACGGCTTGATGCCGCCGCCGCCCTACGAATTGGTTGATAATGAAGCGACGTGGCTGACGGAAACCGATCTTGTTTTTATTGATCCTATCGGAACGGGATTTTCGCGGGCGTTGGAAGAAAAAAATGCGGCAAAATTTTTCAGTTTACAGGGCGATATTCAATCCATCGGTGAATTTATCAGACTCTATTTATCACGCAATGAACGCTGGAGTTCGCCGCTTTTTCTGGTCGGCGAAAGCTATGGAACGACCCGTGCCGCCGGACTTGCGGGTTATTTGATAAATCGGGGAATCGCTTTTAACGGCATCGCCCTGATCTCGTCCGTCTTGAATTTTCAGAGCATACGCTTTGCCGACTCGAACGATCTGCCGCTTTCTTTAATTTTTCCGTCATACACAGCAACCGCTTATTATCACAAAAAACTTCCCGCCGACCTGCAGGGAAAATCCATCGAACAGGTTTTGCGGGAATCGGAAAATTTTGCGATCAACGAATACACGCCCGCTCTGATGAAAATTGACCGGCTGACAACGAGCGAAAAACAAAGTTTGCTCGACAAATTCAGCCGCTACACGGGTTTGAGCAAATCCTTTATTGACCAAAATGATTTCCGCGTCGAGCTTTCGGAATTTATGAAGGAATTGCTCCGCGACCAAAGAAAAGTTATCGGCAGATTGGACAGCCGTTTCACCGGAATAAACAAGGACGCGGCGGGCGATAATCCCGAATTCGATCCGAGTATGTCGGCGATACGCTCGCCCTATACGGCAACATTTAACGATTATGTCAGAAGCGATCTGGGTTTTAAGACTGATCTCGAATACTACATTTTAGGCGGCGGAATCGGACGCTGGAACTGGAATCAGGACAACGGCTACGCGGAAACAAGCAGCGGTCTGCGAAGTGCGATGCAGCAGAATCCATATATGAAAGTTTTTGTCGCTTCGGGTTATTACGATATGGCAACTCCTTATTTTGCAACCGAATACACGATTTCAAATATGAATCTCGCTCCCGAACTGCGAAGAAATATTGCAGTCAAATATTACCAAGCGGGACATATGATGTATATCGAAAAAACTTCCCTGCAAAGATTAAAACAGGATGCAGCCGAATTTATAAACAGTTCGATACGGCAATGAACATTACGTGAAATTACAAAACGCTCAATTTTATAAATATTTTCCCGCGAATAAACGCGAAAGACCGCGAAAATAAGACAAAAGATTTTTTTTCGCGTATTTTCGCGTTTATTCGCGGGCTAATTCTTATGTTTATCGAAAATCCTCACAAGAACTTTCGTCAATTTCTTTGATAAAATCTATTGAAAACAAATAATTTTCATAGATTTTATCAAAGTTTATCCGATCAACCTGATCTTTATCCTGATGCAGATAATCCCGCCAGTTTTCGTCCAAAGACGAAAGCGTGATCGCCGGAATTTCTGCATCTTGAAACGATTTTGAATCGGAACTCGCTCCCTTAAAGTTTTTTACGGCAAATCTCGAATTTCTCTTGTCGGCAACTTTTTTCGCCAGATCAATCAAATTTTTATCGGAAATATTTTCCAGAGTCCATATATCCGTAAAGCCGAAACTATCAAAATTGACCATTGCACAATAATTTTTCTTCTTGTTTTCGCCGATTTCTTTAACCATCGCCTTTGAACCGATCAGACCTTTTTCTTCCTTTCCGAATGCAATGAATTTGTAAGTTTTTTCGTTATCTCGCGTCTTAAAATACTTGTAAAAATTTGCGACCAGAACAACTCCCGACCAATTATCTATTACCCCGCAGCCTAAAGTGGTTTTATCATAATGTCCGCCGACGACAATCGTTTCATCCGTTTTTCCTTTGACGGTTAGAACAACATTTTGAACATTATCAAATTTTTCCACCTTGATTTCATCCGGCTTTGCTCCGGTTTCGGCAAACAATTTTTTAACTTCCGCGAGTCTGTCCTTATCGTCGCAGTCAACTCGTTCGATTTGTTTTTTTATGAGTTGATTACGTGCAAATTCATCCTCTTTTTGTATAAGCGAACACTTACAAACTATTATCGTCAACACAAAAATCGGCAGGATTTTATAAAATGCCATCTTAGATTATGGAATAATTTTTTATTTTCTAAATGCACCACAGCTTTCGGCTTCGAGTTTTGCCAGAAAATTTAAGCCGAAACGATAGCCGAAATAAACGCTCGTTACATTGACATTTTCAACCTTATCTCTGTGTGAATGAAGATAATCTTTCCATTTATCGCTCAATCCGTGAAACGAAATTGCCGGAATTTTAACATTTCTAAATGAAGTAGAATCGGAATCGGCGTTTTGAATGGCGGCTGTTCCAAACGGCATCTTCATCTGCTTTGCCAATTCTTCTGCCGTCTCGATCAATTTTTTATCGGAATTATTCCGCGTCGCCTGCGGATAAGTTAAGCCGAAACTGTCAAAATTTACCATCGAGCAATATTTTTCGCGTTCTTCCTTCGGAATAGCTTTTGCCATAATTCTCGAACCGATCAATCCCTGCTCTTCTTCATCAAAGGCGACAAATTTATAGGTTTTGTTTGTCGCAAAATCCTTTATCGTTTGATAAAGATTGGCGATAATAACGATTCCCGTCCAGTTATCAATCGCTCCGCAACCACCGCCGGTTTCGTCATAATGAGCCCCGATAATTATTGTTTCATCGGTTTTTCCTTTCTTGATTACGATGACATTTTTAACCCCACCATCTTCATCAACCGTAATTTCATCATCTTTAACACCTTTTTCTTTGAATAATTGCTTAACGGATTCCAACCTTTCGCTGTTTTTGCATTTAACTTTTGCAATATCGCTTTTTATTTCATCTTCCGTAGCAATTTTCGCTGTGCCGTTTTCTTGGGTAAAAACAGCAAAATTTAACAATAAAATGAGATTGAAAATTATACTTATTTTTATAATTATATTTTTCATATTATTTACTCCGTTTCGTGTGCAGTTTTACCGGAAATAAGTTTTATCGCGTGCGGTAAAACATCTTTTATAATTTCAAAACATTCCCGAACACCTTTTGGCGAACCGGGCAGATTGATGATCAAAGTTTTGTTTCTGATTCCCGAAACTCCCCTTGAAAGCATCGCAAATTTTGTATCTTTTAATGTTTCAAAACGCATTGCTTCCGAGATTCCGGGCGTTTCTTTTTCTATCACTGAAAGCGTTGCCTCCGGTGTGTTATCGCGTTCCGCAAAACCCGTTCCGCCGGTTGTTAAAATGAGATTCGCTACGGTTTCGGTCAAGGAATAAAGCGTCTGCCGCAGATTTTCAAAATCATCTGAAACGATCAATCTGTCAATAATTTCCGCGTCCATTTCATTTAACAACTCAACCAAAGCATCACCCGAAGTATCATTCGATTTTTCACGTGAATCACTGACCGTAACTATTATTGCTCTGACTTTTCCGGCATTTTGTTCTGATGTTTCTTCTTCACTATTATTCATATTCACACTTTTTGGAATTCAGAATCCGAGAACTCAAACCAATCGCAAATTGAAAATCGCAAATCGCAAATTACTTGTCAATTTCGCTTTCCGCCTGAATTTTATATTTGCCGATGATGAAAATATCATCTTTATAATCTTTACGCATTTTTTCCAATGTCTCAACTTTGTGTTTTGTAACGTGAGCGTCTGAATCCACAATGACTTTTTCAATTTTTAAGTTTTCTTCCACAACCGAACCGGGCAAAAGGACAGAATCTTTTACTTCCGCACCTTTTTCAACCGTAACTTTCGTACTTAAGATCGAATGCTCTACTTTGCCGTAAATTCTACAGCCTTGCGAAACCAAGCTGTTTTTGACTTTCGCATCATTATAAATAAATGCCGGAACGCTCTGTTCGGCTCGCGTCAGAATCGTCCAATCTTCATCGTCGAGCGAAAATCTTACATTTTCATCAAGCAAATCCAACTGTGTTTTCCAATAACTTCTGATCGTCCCGACATCCCGCCAGAAACCCTTGTAGCGATACTCGAAAACCTTTTCTTCGGCAACCATTTTCGGTAAAAGCTGGTCGCCGTAATCTTCAATTTCACTTTCATTTTCGGCGAGTTCATCCAGAGTTTCAAGCAAAATTTTCGCATCATAGACGAAGATTTCCGTTGCAATCAAATCGCTTTTCGGTTTTTCAGGCTTATATTCAAAGTTCGTAACACGCCCGTTTTTATTCGTTTCGACCACGCTGAAACGTGAAGCCTTTTCGCCTTTCGGAACTTTCGTTGTAACTATTGTAACGGCGGCTTTTTTATCAAGATGAGTTTCCAAAACGTCGCGGAAATCGAGTTTATAAATATGGTCGGCACTCAGAACGATCAAAATATCGGGATCGAATTCTTTTATCAGATTTCTGTTTTTGGCA
>JBGTKR010000094.1:0-3001 GCA_041744535.1 Pyrinomonadaceae bacterium | reverse complement strand
TATCTTCGACAGCTTTAATTTGTGTTGCATACAAACCTCGTGCTGACGCACGAGGCTTTATGCTATCGCCCGTATTCACGGGCTAAAAACTAAAATTTACCAAGAAGTTTAATCTAACAAAGTAGAATTAAGAAATCTTCTTTAATCCAAAATCGGCAATCTAAAACCCAAAACTGGAAGCGGTTCAAAATATTCAAAAGGAACTCTTGAACCGGAACATTGGATTGGTAAAATTGAAAAGGTTGAATTGTAAAATGATTGTGAGTAATAAATACTATTGCTCACAATCACAAAATTAATGTGAGGTAGAAAATGGTAGATTCCAACGATTTTTCAATAGAAAGATGCGAAAGTTTTGCTCAAGCAAACTTCCAATATCTCCAACTTGTTTATAATTTTGCAGAGAAACATAAAAATTCAATAACATCGGTGTTACCTAAACCTGCATTTGGACACAGAGACGTTTGTATAAAGGGTTTATGGTCAAGAATCTATTTTTGGTTACATTCATTAGATAGATTAAATACAACCAAAGACTTTCAAGCGTTTGGTTCAGCTAATCGTGCTTTGCTTGAAATTACTGTTGATTTAAGTCTTCTTCACCAAGATAAAACTAATTCTTCAGGTTGGAAAATGTGGTGGTGGAACTTATCAGAAAAACTTAAAGGAGCAGAACAAATCGTGAGATTCTATACAGAACAAAAACTTTCTGTTCCCGATATTTACACGGAGCAACAAGAATTTATCAAATGTGAAAAAACTCATATCTTAGAAATAAGAGATTTGTTATGGTCTGGAAAGCATCCTCAAAGATGGTCAGGTAATGGTAATTTATTCGATGATCTTGTTATCGCTGATAAATTCTTAGGGAACAAAGTTGTTAAAATTTTAGACAAAAGTCTGACAGAGTATTATAGAACTGAATATAAAATAATGAATTGGCATTTTCATTCCGGTGTTTCATCTTTTTGGAATTTACCAAAAGAATCTTTTCCTATTTTAAGTGCTTTCTTTCTCAAAAGTTGTGCTGATTTAGCAATTCTTTCAACTCAAATAGTGATAGAGGATTTTGAATTGAATGAACATTTACCGAATTACAGAGAAGAACTAAATGACTTGGAACTCGATAAAATGGAATCATTCATTGAAAACTTAAATATTCCGATTTCACAATTTCAATAGAGTTTTCTACTAATTTTGGCGAATGCAGGTTGGGAGTACATTGGTTTAGAAAGTTTCGATACTTTCTCGCCTTTATCATTTATCATTGAACATTTATCATTTATCAAAAAATCATTGTTAAATGATAAATGGATCGGCGGAACTCTCGCCATCAATTTGTCGTCAGTTTTATAGATTATATCTGACTTTTATAATCATTCATTTTGGGCAAAGTTTGTGATAAAATTACGACCAAAGCAAAATTCGATTTCCGAATCAATATTAGTGGAGTTTAGACAAATGGAAACACAGATCACGAAACAAACGGCGACAATCTTTATTCCGCGAAATCGTTTTACGTTTAGTTTTGACCAAAAGGAGAAACCGACGGTTGAGGATTTTGAGAAAATTTGCAGTCAAAACAGCGATTTGCGGTTTGAGATGAATAAGGAAGGAGAAATTTCGGCTATGCCGCCTGTTTATTCCAACACGAGCGAGAAAAATGCGGATATTGTTTATCAATTAAAACATTGGGCGAAAAAGGATAAAAGCGGAAAGGTTTATGAATCTTCCGCCGGATTTGTTTTGCCGAATGGAGCGATTCGTTCGCCCGATGCAAGTTGGGTAAGTACGAAAAGGCTTGAAAAGTTGAGCGATGAAGAAATGCACGGTTTTATGAATATCTGCCCTGATTTTGTCATTAAACTTCGTTCAACGTCCGATTCTCTTGCCAAGACAAAAGCGAAAATGTCGGAATATATCGAAAACGGTGCAAAACTCGGCTGGTTGATTGATCCGACAAAAAAGAAAGTTCACATTTACAGACAAGATAAAACAATCGAAATTTTGGAAAATCCCGCAACTCTCAAGGACTTCAATCTGCTAAAGAATTTTGAACTCGACTTGAGTGAGATTTTGTAGATTTTTATTTTAACAGACAGAACTCTCGCCATTTTCTTGTCGTCAATCTTATCAAAACTATTTCTTGAGAATTAATTCGTAAATCACATCTTTTTCCGAAATGCCGTCGTGCCAAACTTTGTCTTCTTCTTTGACCAATCGGAAACCGTGTTTTTGATTGGCGTATTTTGAAGCGACGTTTGATTCGCGGTGAGATACTTCGATTCTTTTTAGTTCGGGTTGCTTTTTCGCCCAATTAATTCGGGCTTTATACATCAGATCGGAAATTCCCTTGCGGCGATATTCCGGCTCAAGCCAAGAACCCCAAAGGACTGCCGTTGTTTTTGTTACAGTATCTTGCGGAATATAAATTCCGGTCATTCCGATCGGCTTTTCGTCGTCGTAAATGAAGAAAATCGCTTGATTTTTTGCTCCAATCCATTCTTTCCAATCCTGTTTGGAGTAATTTTTTTCCCGTCCGTAATGTGAACCGAAAACTTTTGGGTCGGATTGCAAGGCTTTTAGACGAATTTCACGAAATTCTCGCCAATCTTTTTTATTTATCTTTTTAATAGAAATATTCATTGATTATTTTGCGAAAATAATAACACATTAATTTTCGTTCTCAGTTCATAATTCATAATTTAAGATTTGGTATAATCTTGAAACTCTGAACATTGAACTCTAAACTCTAAACTTAGGAGAAATAAATATGCCATATAACAAATTAAACATTAGCGGTGCGAAAGCGGATGTTTTGTCTTGGGTAGATCACGGCTTGTCGCGTGAAGAACAAGATATGCTTCGCAACGTATCGCGTCTGCCGTGCATTTATAAGCACGTCGCAATTATGCCCGATGCACACCTCGGAAAAGGTTCGATGGTCGGGTCGGTTATCGCAACTAAGGATGCTGTGATCCCGGCAACCGTCGGGGTTGAT
>JBGTKR010000093.1:0-15544 GCA_041744535.1 Pyrinomonadaceae bacterium | reverse complement strand
GTCCCGCTGGCTGTCAAGAAACCGTCCCGGTTTCTGACATTCTTATGTTTGAACTGTGCGGCGTTGAAGAAGTGGCGGCGGGACGCACGCCACGACTGCCACCGGGACGGATGGCGTTACTTTTTTATGAGAAAGCCCTATATAACACAAGGAAATAATTGATATTTGATATTTGATATATGGTAAATTTACTGTTCATAGAATATCGTATTTATCAATTATTCATTATCAATTATCAATTATTTTTTAAGTTTCAGTTTCAGTTAAAAATATGTAAAGCCGTTTCAAGTCATTATTTTCAAAGGCTTTCTTAACAAATTTGGATTTACTGATACTGTTGCTTGCCGAACATTTTGTTGAAAAATATGAAATCGAACATAGTAAAAGAATCCGCCGCATCTCGACTCCGGCGATTGATATGTTTTCGAGTTATCATTATTCGGGAAATGTCCGCGAACTTGAAAACACGATTGAACTGGCGGTTCTGGTCTGTGATTCCAATGTGATTCACGGACATCATCTGCCGCCGACTCTGCAAACGGCGGATATTTCGGGAACGGCTGCCGATCTGACTTTAGCTTCGGCAGTCGAAGCGTTTGAAAAGGATTTGATCCAGGACGCACTCAAAACCACCAAAGGCAACGTCGCCAAGGCTTCCCTTTTGCTGAACTCGACTGAAAGGATCATCGGTTATAAAATCAAAAAATACGAATTAAATCCGGGACGTTTCCGCTAGATGAAAAATATAAATATAGAAAAATATATTGAAGACCTGCCGGACAAAAGCGGAGTCAGGCGTTTTTTTGAGAAACTTTCCCAAGATTCACCGTCGGAAACAAAAAAACTCGAAAAAAATCAGGGACTGCTTTCCGATGTTCTGACGATTTCCGCGTTCAGTCCGCATTTAGCGACGACGATTCTGCAAAATCCGAAATATATCTCGTGGCTGAAACGTCAGCGGATTTCTTCAAATGTCCGGGAAAAAGAAGAATTACTCGAATCGTTGGCACGCTTTGCATTAACCAATTCACAAACAGAACCGGGAGTTATGCTCTCGCGTTTTCGCCGCCGTGAATTAATCAGAATTTATCTCAAAGATATACGCGGACTCGGCACGATAGCCGAAATTACAGGGGAAATCTCAAATCTCGCCGATGCAATTTTAGAATACGCCCTGCAAATTTCCCGACAGGAATTAGACAACCGATACGGAATTCCTCTGGAAGTCAATACAAAAAATAAAGCGTCGCGGGCAAAATTCTGCATCGTCGCACTCGGAAAACTCGGCTCGAAGGAACTAAATTATTCATCCGACATTGATCTGCTCTTTATCTATTCAAATAACGGAACAACTTCCGGTCAAGGCACACGGGATGCGACGACCAACCGCGAATATTTTATAAAGTTAGCCAACTTCGTTACCAAAACTATCGGCAGACAGATCGGCGAAGGAGCGGCTTATCGGGTTGATCTGCGTCTGCGTCCGCACGGGCGGGTCGGAAGTCTGGCAATTTCCGTCAATGAAGCCGTAAATTATTATAAAAATTCGGCGAGAATGTGGGAAAGGCAGGTTTTGATACGCTCGCGTGCGTCCGCCGGAGATGCGGAAGTTTTCCAGGAATTTATAGAAAATGTTTCGGCAAATGTTTTTTCGGTTGAAGAAACGGTTGAAAACGCACTTGAAAATGTTCGCCGTTCAAAACAGAAGATTGATCTGGAAAAAATCTCAAAAAACGGTTTTGACGTAAAACTCGGCAAAGGCGGAATCCGCGAGATCGAATTTATCGCTCAGGCTCTGCAGTTAGCTTACGGCGGAAAGGACAGATGGCTTCGTTCACCGCATACTCTCATCAGCTTATCTCGTTTAGCCGACCGTAAATTGTTGACCGAAAGCGAATTGACACAGCTTTTTGAAGCCTACGATTTCCTGCGTCGGCTCGAACATCGTCTGCAAATGGAAAACGGTTTGCAGACGCATCTTTTGCCCGATAATTCCGGGAAAAGAGAGTTAATTTCCAAAAGAATGCGTTTGAATTCCGTCGCCGAATTTAATGCCGAATTCGAGAAACACACAAAAAATGTCAATCGGATTTTTGCCCAAATTTTCGGTCAGGATTATATTAATACAAAACTTACCGAAACGGACGAAACTTATGATTTTGATAAAAACCGTTCAAATGAAAAGGATTTAGAACCGCTTCTGGCTTCGATAGATAAATCCGAGGAAGAAAATAAAATTTATGATGAAAAATTTACGACCTTAACGCTTCTTTCGGAAATTTCTCCGCCGTTTTCGGAAATGCTGACGGCAAATCCGCAATTTGTAAAAAACCTGCCCGATTCGGAAACAGTTTTTGTTGAAAGAAATTATTTTGATCTTTTAAGTGTCGTTATTGAAAAGGAAGAAACATTTGCCCGAAAATTAGCCGTTTTGCGAAAGGTTTGGTCGCGTTCGATTCTGGAAATTGCAACTAATGAAATCTTTGAAAATATTGATTATTTAAAATCAAAGGATTTACAGACAAAACTAGCCGAAGCCAGCATAAACATTGCCGTATTGATTACAAAAGAAAAACTCGAAAGTCATTTTGAAACAGGGATAAAAGATTTTTCATTTGCCGTTTTAGGTTTGGGAAAACTCGGCAGCGGCGGAATGGACTACGGGTCTGATCTGGATTTGATCCTGATCTATGACGATAAAAAATCTACGCCTCCAAAAAATTTATCAAATGCCGAATTTTATGCAAAGGCGGCTGAAATTTTTGTAAATGTTTTGTCGGGTTTAACCCGCGACGGTTCGCTTTACAGAGTTGATCTGCGTCTGCGTCCCGACGGAAAAAACGGTGCGACGACCATCGGCAAAAACGCTTTATTAAATTATCTGAAAACCCGCTCGGCTATATGGGAATGGCTGGCTTACGTAAAAATTCGCGGAGTTGCGGGAGATTTGAACTTGGCAAAATCAGCCGAATTCGAAGCGAGAAATATCATTCATAAAAACGCCCAAATGTCGGAGATTGCGGAATCTGACTATAAAAAATTAAAAGATGAAACTCGCCAAATTCGGCAAAAATTGGAAAAAGCAAAATCAACTTCACGAAAAGGAAAGGAAATAGATATAAAATTCGGCGAAGGCGGATTGCAGGATGTTTATTTTACAGTCCGATATTTGCAGCTGCGGGATAATCTCCCGGACGACGGCGAAAACCGCTCAACCGTTTACACCTTAAAAAAACTTCACGAAAACAAATCGCTTTCAGCCGTTGATTTTGAAAATTTATTGAACGGCTATAAATTTATCAGCGAACTGGATCATAATCTACGTTTGACCGTCGGACGCTCGACAAGTCTGCCGATTGCCAACCGAAAAGCGATGCAGATAATTTCCAAACGTATGAATTTGCCTTCGACCAATGATTTATTGGAAAAACTTACCTTTCATCGCATAAATATTCGCTCTTCTTTTGAAAATATCCTGCAAAATTGATTGTGATAGTTAAAAAAACTATAACAAGTCTGCAAATTAAAATATTACATCTAAGTTTTTGTTTGATTCAAAGCAATTCTATAAAGGCATCGTTTGCAGAATCGGTGCTTTTTTGTTTGTTCGTGTGTAAATTCCGTATTATCGGGAAGGCTTTTAACAAGAAGTTTTTCACCATCATTTAATTCTTCCCAAGTTTTAAATTTCACCGAACCGCAGTTTTTACAGGTTTTGGCGGAAAAATTTTGCATAGTGTTTTGCCTTTTCGTGATTTATGTTTAGAATCTTATATTAAGTTCTCCAAATATAACAATTTAACAGGTCAAATAATCAGATGAAATTAAAGAATCTTTTGCTTACTGCAATTTTTATTTTTTGTTTAAGTTTTGTGTCTTTTTCGCAGAATGAAAAGGAATTCGATTTTTATACACGCGGGAGTTATAACCAGCAAGTTCCGCGTCCGCAGAGCATTTTGCGGTTTGATGTCGGGAAACAGCATACGACTTACGCACAGATGGAAATGGTTATCAATGCGATTGAAAAATCCGCTCCCGAGCGTGTGAAAATTTTTGACATCGGCTTGACTTATGAAAACAGGATGCAGCACATTGTGGCGATTTCTTCACCGGAAAATATGCGTCGGCTTGATGAAATAAAAGCGAATAATGCACGGCTTGCCGATCCGCGATCAACAAATTCAAGTCAGGCGAGTCAAATTGCGGCAAATAATCCGGCGATTGCATGGATGGCTTATACGATTCACGGCAATGAATCGGCTTCGTTTGAAACGATGATGCAGGTCGTCTATCAACTTGCCGCATCAAGTGAACCGGCGACTTTGGACATTTTGAAAAATACGGTTGTTTTAATAATCACGGGAGAAAATCCCGACGGACACGAGAGATTTGTAACCTGGTATAACTCCGTCGCCATCGGTGATCCGAATCCGGCTTCATTCGAGCATCGTGAGCCGTGGTCAATCTGGGGCAGATATAATCATTACCGTTTTGATCTGAATCGGGACAACGTAGCCATCTCGCAAAAAGAAACAAAAAATATGCAGACGGCTTTTATGGACTGGAATCCGCAGGTTGCGGTTGACCACCACGGTCAGCCATCGCAGTTTTTCTTCCCGCCCGCCGCTCTGCCGATCAATCCGAATCTGCCGCAGCCCGTTACAAATAAATGGCTAGATATTTACGGACGCGGAAATGCAAAAGCCTTTGACGAAAATAATTGGACTTATTATGTGCGGGATATTTTCGATCTGTTTTATCCGGGATACTGGGATACTTTTCCGGGTTTAAACGGTGCTATCGGAATGACCTACGAAACGGACGGAGGAGGATTTAAAGGTTTGCGTTGGCGGCGGAACGACGGCACGATTGCGACGCTTCGCTCGGCTATTGCAAAACACTATGTGGCTTCGATGGCAACGCTCGAAACTACTGCCGCAAACCGTCAATCACGTTTACAGGATTTTTATGACTTCCGCAAAAACGCTTTAGCTGATTTAAGTCGTGAAAAAATGAAACGCATCGTTATTCTACCCAGTAAAGATCGGATAAAAACGGCGGAAATGATGGAGATTTTAAGAACTTCCAAGGTCGAGGTCAAAGTTGCCGATTCGTCCTTCACATCCCGCACCGCACATAGTTACATGCAAAAAAATGCTCCGGCTGAAACAAAAACCTTTCCGGCAGGTGCTTATATCATTGACTTAAACCAGCCGCAAAAAGTCTGGATCAAGGCTTTGCTGGAACAGGACACGCCGCAAGACCCTAATTTTATTGAAGATAATATGCAACGCTTTCGCCGAAATCAAGTTCGCGGAATCTCTTCGGCGGATCGTGAAGGTTATGGATTTTATGACATAACAGCGTGGAATCTGCCGCTTGCATTCGGCATTGAGGCTTATTGGACTGAAGATACGGGTAGCAATACGACAATGGTTACGGACGATTATCTGGTAAATGCGAAAGCCGTCCGCACACCCGCAAGAGCGAGAATCGCTTATGTAATTCCATATGAAACAGATCATTCGGCGGTGATGGCTTTGCGTCTGATGAAGGAAGATTTTCGGGTCGGTGTGGCGACGAGAACCTTGAATGCGGCGGGTAGAAATTGGAATTCGGGAACTTTTGTGGTCAGAGTTACCAGAAATCCCGATTCGATTCACGAAGCAATTTCACGTCTTTCCCGTGAATTGGGCGTTGAAGTAATTCCGGTTAACACGAGTTACACCGAAGAAGGCGACACGGGCGTTGGCGGTGAAAATGTTTATCAAATGTCCGCACCGAAGGTTGCGATGGTTGCCGATGAATCGGTAGATCAGACAAGTTACGGCTCGATCTGGTGGAATCTTGACCGATTCGGAATCGAATTTACACCGATGACCTTACGGACGATTCGCTCCGGTGGTTTAAAGGATTATAATGTTTTAATTATGCCCGACGGTTCGGCGAGCGGATATTTTCAGGGACTTGAAAAAGGCGGAATTGACACTTTAAAAACGTGGATTTCCGGCGGCGGAACATTGCTTACTTTGCGTGGGGCTTCGGTTTTTGCAACCTTAAAAGATGTCGGTTTAACAACGTCGGTTCTGGTCGGAAGCGGACAGGACACGGAAGATGGAAAAAGTGAAGAAAAAACCAAAGTGGAGGATTTGACCGCAAAACCCGTTCCGAAGGAAACTCCGAAACCAGATAAAGCCATAGACATCCCGATTCTGCCGCCGATAGTTTCGCCTTCGGCAAATATGAACAAAGTTCCCGAAGGAATTCCGGGAGCGATTATGCGGGCGACGGTTGACCGGACGACTTATTTGAATTACGGCGTTGATACAAACGAACTGCCCGTTCTGCTTGCTTCGGGGTATTTTTTCCGTTATTCAAAAGAAGGCACAAATGCCCTCGTTTTTGATGCAGATCCGCAGAAGCCGCTGACAATTTCGGGCTTCGTCTGGGAAGGAAATACCGAAAGATTATTAAAAGGAACGGCATATTTAATTGATGAGCCGAGAGGTCGCGGACATACGATTATGTTTGCCGATGACATATTTTTCCGCGGAATTTTTCGTTCAAACACACGCCAATTCCTGAATTCGATCATTTTTAACCGGACATTTTAATTTGCTCATAGTTCATCGCTGATTGTAAATTGTGATTACAAAAAGCAGCAATAAACCATTCACAATTTTTCAATTTACCAAATTATGTTCACAGTCCGAGCCGATTATAACGACACATTTGAAGTTAATGCCGACCTTGAAAAAGTTCGTGTTTTTTTTGCCGACATCAGAAATTTTATCGAGTTAATGCCGGGTATCGAGAGTATTCAAACCGATAATAATAATGCTGCACATTTGAAAATTCGGGCTGATGTCCCGCTTGTCGGTTCGTTTATCGAGAAATTTTCTGTTACGGAACGTGAGAATACGGATGAACGGGTTGAATGGTCATCGGTTGATGGTGAAAAATACAATCTGATGCGGTATGCGGCGGATTTTATGCCGAGAGGAGAAGACAAAACTCTTATCCGCTTTTCGCAAAACATCCAACTCCGCCGAAATTCCGCCCGCGATCTGCACTTACTTGCCGGTTTAGCCGGAGAGAATCTTATCAGTCGGGAAATGAGCCGACAGATCGGCGAAATGTTAAAAACCTTTGTTCAAAAAGCACGTCAAAGATTGGAAAGTTAGATTTTCAAATGATTTTACGAAATCTATTCATCTGCAAATATTCCTTGACTCTAATGATTATCCGGTCTAAACTTTTAACTTGTAAAAACTTTTCCCACGATTTTAAAAAACGAACTTCAAAACTCAAATCGTCAGTTTTAATGTCCAAATCGTATAAAATCTGCACTAAAATCAACAAATTTTAATGAAACTCCTGTTTTTCAACCTTTGGCACAAATCTTGCCCTTAATATTTACCGTAAGTGCAAATACTTTTGCATTTTGAGGTCATTTATGAATTTATTTACAAGAATTATTTGTTTACTTTTAATTGTATCCGCCCTTATTTTCTTTGCCTTTCAGGTAACGATCAGTTCGCAATCAATTGGTTATAAAAATGCGGTTACGATTGAGGCGGAAAAAATTTCCGGTGATAATTTCGGTTATACAGGACGAACACCGAAAGGAGTCAATATATTTGCCGTCAATCAGCCGTCCCGAAAAATGCTTTCATCCATTGACCGCGGATTCGGTGATTTGATCAAAATCGCCCGAAAAAACGGTTATTACAAAAGATTAAATTATTCGGATTACACAATTTATATTGCCGAGTCCGACAGAACCGAAAATGCGGCGGGAAATTATTCCCCGGATATTGCGATCGGTGCGGCTCAGTATAAAAACACGAAATATGATCAGGGCGGATTTGTTTATGCGGCTGGCGTAGTTGTCGCATTTAATCCTTGTGCATTTTTGATTGCCGAACACAAACAAGATTTTCAAAGGGTTTCTGATGTGGTCAGATATGAAGGCGAACATTTGGTTCTTTATCATAATGACCGAAATTTGTTCAAACAAACGGCGGATCACAGCAAAGGCGGAGGTCATCCGATTTTAAAATAATACTTTTAATATGAAAAAGGAAAACAGGTTGAGATAAGTTCTCAACCTGTTTTTGATTTTAAAAATAACCTTAAAAAACTATTAGCATTAAACATATCAAGCTCAAAAGCAGTTTTTACGGGAAAATGCCGAGTTCAAAGTAACATAGGGCGACCTTATCAATGGCATTTACAAATGCGGCTGTCCGCAGATTATCAACCTTGTCATTGGTTTTTAAGATTTCGCGTATTTGATTGTAGGCAACGCTCATTGTTTCTTCCAAGCCGGAATAAACAAGATCGGCTTCGTCAGCACCGCGGGCGACCATATTTCTTTCCGACTTGGTTAATTTTCGGTCGGAAGTTTGCTCGACGATATCCAGAATTCTGTCGTAAGCACCTTGCTCAAAGCGTTTGCCCATACGACCGAAACGGACGTGCGAAAGATTTTTCAGCCACTCAAAATAAGATACCGTTACGCCGCCGGCGTTTATATAAACATCGGGAATGATCATAATTCCCTTTTCTTCAAGAATTACTTCGGCATCGGCGGTGATCGGTCCGTTTGCGGCTTCACCGATAATTTTTGCCTTGATGCGTGGAGCATTTTCCTTCGTGATTTGATTTTCCAGAGCGGCGGGAATTAATATGTCGCATTCGATCTCGAGTCCGGCTTCGCGGTTCGCCAAATTCGTCGCTCCGGCAAATCCCATAATCGAACCCGTTTCTTTTCGGTGTGCCATCAATTTTTCCAGATCAATTCCATCATCCTTCTGAATCGCTCCTTCAAATTCGGAAACACCGATGAGTTTCGCTCCGCCTTCGGTGCAGAATTTCGCCGCGTGATAACCGACGTTTCCGAGTCCTTGAACGACAACGGTTTTTCCTTCAATTCCGGTTTCCAAACCGAGTTCCTTCATATCTTCCTCGATCGAACAGGCTTCCTTCAGACCGTAAAAAGTTCCGAGTCCGGTAGCTTCGGTTCTGCCGCGAATGCCGCCCTGAGCGATGGATTTTCCGGTTACACAGCCGAGTGCGTCAATTTGTTCGCCGTGAAAAGCCATATATGTATCGGCGATCCAAGCCATTTCTCTGGCACCGGTTCCATAATCAGGAGCGGGAACATCAACCGCCGGACCGATAAAATTTTTCCTAATCAATTCGGTCGTGTAACGGCGTGTAATTCTTTCGAGTTGTTCCTTCGTATAATCCTTCGGATTGATCTGCACCGCACCTTTTGCACCGCCGAAAGGCACATCCACAATCGCACATTTATAAGTCATCAAAGTCGCCAAAGCGATAACTTCCGGTTCGCTGGCTTCCTCCGAATAACGTATGCCGCCTTTAACCGGCAGTTTATGATGACTGTGTTCGGCACGCCAGCCTTTTATTACGCGGTATCCCTCTTCGTGCTGAATCGGGAATTGAAACGAATAGACGCTGTTACAGATTTTTATCTGCTGCAGCAATCCGTCGGGATGCTTGGTTGCCGCCGCCGCCTTGTCAAAATAGCGATCAACACTCGCTAAGAAACTTTGTCCTTGTTGTTCTGCGTTCATAAATTTTTCCTTTTATTTTTAATTTAGTTAAATTGTATTTGTTCGTATTTATAGATTTTTCATCTATGATTTCATTTTTCACACTACGTTAAATCTCTTATCTTCTTACAAAATACTGATATGTTTCATCAGATTTTTCTGTAGAATTTTTATTAAAAACCAATCTTTCTTCATCAATTGAGTAATTTATCTTAAAGAACTGTTTAATGAGTTCCTGTTTTTTCTTTATCAACTCCTTATCTTCCGCATCGGGATTGAGCATAAATCTAAGTCTTAAACTTTGATGCCGACGCAGATCATTTCCCGCATTATCAAAGGAAACAATCGTTTCTTCGGTAAGTTTGCTGCCGTCATCACTAAATGAGATTTTCATTTCCTCCGAAGAAATTCGGCTAAAGGAAAGACTTAATTCCGGCAAATTCAAAAGTTCTCTAACTCTATCTTGTAAAGCACTTTTTCCGTCGCTGTCAATGCTTCTGCTGCTTAAATAATTGAAGTGCAGATTTGAACTGCTGTCGGAGCCGGTAATGATAAAATAATCAATCAGAGTTGCCGGCGGCGGGAGACGGAATTGGGTCAGAGCATTATTGTAGCTTTCGACGAAATTTTCCTGTCGCTGGGCAATAGTTAAAGGTGGCGGGGTGGAACTAATCACGGGTTGGACTTCTTCTCTGGCGGAAGTCGGAATCTCAATAAGCTGCAATGAAATTGAATCGGGATCGCGGTTTATTTCCTCTGCCAAAAGATTTATATATTCTTTTCTCTCACCCGGCGTGTATGGTTTATCGTCAAAGACCCGCAGAAAAATCTGTAATTTCCCTTCATTTTCATTAATTATTAATTCATCCAGATAACTTCTGACAATTCCTTCCGAATCTTTTTCGTATTTATGTTTCCAGATATTTCGTGCTTCAATACTGATTTGATTTTCGATCTGCTGTTTCAGAATTTTTGTTCTCATTTTTGAAAAAGACTGACTCAACGGAACAAAAATTATCACGAGCGGCAACAGAACCATTAACAAACGGAGCGTAAAACTTCTAACCGTTCTGGCTTTTTCCAAGCCCGGTATTTTATCAATGAGGTTTATACACCAGCAGCTTTCGGTGTCTTCTTCCCGCCATTCTCTGACCGCCGCACGAACTTTGCCCGTATCAATCCGCAGCAGAACGAAAACAAGCATCGCCGTAAAAGTTATGGCAACAAGATTAGTTATATAAAGTAAGCCTCCGCCTCTGGCTATTTCCCAGCCTTTTTCAAACTCAACGCTGACGGCAAAACCTATTCCGTATCCGATAATGCAGAGCGGAGGCATCAGAGCGACGGCAATCGCCACGCCCGGAATCGAAGTAACCACGCCTTTAACTTCTTTGCAGGTGGCGATTGAGCCGATTGCACCGGAGAAAAGAGCGATGACCAAATCCAGAGTGTTCGGTGCGGTGCGAGCAATAATTTCGGGTGTTTGATTCTTAAAGGGCAGCAGTGCGACCAGTATAAAAGCTACGCCGATTCCGAGCAAAGTGCTTAAAAAAAGATTAACGATTGAACGAACTCCTAAAGTTAAATCTCCGGTGGCAAACGATAAGCCCTGCGACAGAATCGGAGCCATCAAAGGCGAGATAAGCATTGCCCCGATAATAACCGCCGAACTATTTAGGACGAGTCCGAGTGTGGCGATTCCGGCGGAAAAGAAAATTTGCAGCCAGTAAACGAGGTCGGTCAGGGTTACGGATCGTGAAAGCTGTATGTAAAGTTCCGTTTTCCGTTCTGTATGAACTCCTAACGCATTCGCAAACCCGTCCCGCAGATTGTTCCAAGTCGTAAAAAGTTTTCTGAAAAACCGAAAGTTTTGATTTATTTGCTCATCCATAAATCTTTTGATTAATAGTTTAACTTTTTAACATTTAACCTGTAATATTTCAATAATCGGGAGTAGAAATTGTTCTTTCAGTTTATCTTATTATTTTAAAATTCAATTTGCCGCTCGTTTCTGTAATAAATTTTAATTTATCAGACCATTTTAAGTTAATTCAAAAAGAAAAAAATGTTAAGCTAATATGCTATGGAAAAAAAGGGAGGAAATAATTCAATATGGCTTTAATTAATTGTCCTGAATGCAGCAAACAAATTTCATCAACGGCGGATGCTTGTCCAAACTGCGGACATCCGATACATACGGTAAAAAAAGTTCCGACTGAAACCGTTATAACACCGATCCCGGAAAGACGCGAAGAATCCTTTCCGAAATGGGCTATCGTTCCGCTCGTGCTTTTCGGAGTTATAATTATTTTCGGTTTGATCTATTTTATCCAAAAAGATGATGCCGCCGACAGTTCGAATATTAATGTAAACATCGAAACGCAAGGAACTGCCGCCGATCAAACACGGGATGTTCCCGTTACTCAACAAACAAACCCGAATGTTGATAATGTTCCCGATAATCCGATTGTTGTTCCCGAAACGACCAACGATCAAACGGTCAGCCCCGATACTCGGACGGTTGTAGATGATTCGGCTTCCGATAAAGGCAAAGTGGAATTATCCGCAAAAGTTTCCGATTCAAAAGGAAATATACAGGTTGTTAGAAAGGAAAAATTCTATCTGCTCGATAAAGATTTGGAAACGATTTTAAGTGAAGCAAATCTTGAAAGTATTCAAAATCAAAGTCTTGTCAATTCCTTCGGCTTATCGGTTTTAAATCCGGGAAAATACAGCGAATTTAATAAAAAGGCTCTGAGTGCGATCAACGACCATATCAAGTATGACACTTTAACCGATTCCACCGGAAAAGCCGAGATCAGCGGAGTTAAACCCGACAGCTATTATCTTTTCGGGATTCATAAGGTCGGCAAGGGTTTTGCCGTCTGGAGTTCGCCCGTAACGATAACCGGCGGCACGAATAATCTTAATATTCAACCGCAAAGAACTAACGAGTTTCCGCAGTAAATCTTAAATATCTGAGGGGTCGCGGAGTTTTGGGCAGAAACCCGAAATGAGGGTGCGTTCGGGAATTAACCGGCAATATCCAAAAAGCACCCTCCATAACTGTCGGGTTTCCGCCTTGAAAAACTCCGCGACCCCTCAAATATCTAAATTATTTCCCGAAAGTTTTTAACTTTGCGGGAACAAATCCTAAATCCCGGTGTCTAATTTATTGACGGCGGGATTTTTTATATTCCGTTGTAAATAACTTTATCTCAATCTTTAAATTGTTTTGGCACCGTAATTTAGGGAGGAAAAAAAATTATGCTTGATAAATTAGTGGTGTCGAAAAATACAACCGCAGAAAACAGAAGAACCGGAAATTTCTTAATAACGAGTTTTTTAGCCATCGCCTCGGTTTTAACCGTTGGAATGGTTTACAGTTTATTCAGTTACAATCTGGCGATGGGCAATGACAGTTTAAATATTTCTACATTGGTTGCTCCGGTGATGGAAACCGAAGCGAAACCGGAAATTATTAAAAAAGAGCCGCAAGCCGAAACATCAGAACCGAATAATATAAAGAAAATAACGCGGAAAAACGTAATTTTGAGAATGAATGAAAATCCGAAAGTTCCCGACAAAATTTCGGTTGTGCCTTCAGATGCAAGATCGCGTCCCGATCAACCGTTTGAACTTTCAACTGTTGATTCCAAAGAGTTTTCCGCTTCCGTTTCTTCCAACAGAAGCAATAAAAATATTTCATCGTCTTCAATCGGAATAGCCATTCAAAAAGGCAATTCAAAACCCACGGAGATCGAAGTTAAAAAAACCGAGATTCCCGAACCGCCGCCGTTAAAAACCGAAACGAAACCCGTCGAAAAAACAAAACCGATAACCATTTCCGGCGGAGTCGTCAACGGAAAGGCTGTAAATCTGGTCAAACCCGTTTATTCGCCAGCCGCTAAAACAATGAATGTCGGTGGAAAGGTTACGGTTCAGGTTTTAATTGATGAAGAAGGAAATATCGTTTCCGCCGAAGCGATAGACGGAAACCCTTTATTAAGACAATCGGCAGTCCGGGCGGCACGTGCATCAAAATTCAGTCCGACCTATCTCTCCGATCAAAAGGTCAAAGTGTCGGGTGTGATTATTTATAACTTTATTAAATAATCAGTAAAATGAAAAAAGAAACAGCCCTCGTAATTGAAGGCTGTTTCTTTTTATTTTAAAAGTTAGATTTATAAATCAACCGATTTGACTTCTAAAACCGCATACAGCATTTCCGGCTTTTTCTTATCTTTGTCTTCATCCTTGGGCTTCGGTTTTTCCTTCGGAACAATCACAGGCGGCGACGGTTTCGGCACGGGTTTTTTCTTATCGTTTTTCTGTGCCGAAACACTTAAAGAAAATCCGATGACCAACGCAAAGGTAAATAATAATTTTAAAAGATGTTTTTTCATAGCGGTTTTTTTCTCTCCTTTTCAATTCAATTTCGGGGAAAGAAAATAAATTTGATGGAAGTGTTCAAAATATCTCCAAGTGCCGTTATTTATACACGCAAGAATAATGCCATATAAAATGTAATTTAATGATTTCAAAGGAAAAGCCGTAAATAACAGCCTTAATCTATCTGATTCAATAATACGCTTTTACGTTTTCCGTAAAATTTATACGAAAACGTAAATTATTTTACTTAAAATGTTCATAAGAGCATTCTATTCCGAACAATCTTTCATAGCTGTTTGATTAAAACCTTTTTATTAACAGATAATTTTAATTAAGAAACAATTTTGGAATCAAAAAATATGAACGAAAGAATCAGACAAATTCTCGTGATAATCGCAACGGCAGTCGTAATTTTTATAAACTATCTGGCGGCAGCGGGCGTTGTCAATAATAAAACGACGGGCGAACTTTCCGACAAATATGCTACACAAATCAACCCCGCCGGATACGCATTTTCGATCTGGAGTTTTATCTATTTAGGCTTGATCGTATTTAGCATTTATCAGGCTTTGCCCGCAAATGAAGACAATCGCTTTTTCAAACGAATCCGCACGATTTATATCGTCAATTGTCTGGCAAACTGTGCTTGGATTTATGCTTGGCATTACGAACTGATTCCCCTGAGCATTTTGATTATGCTCGTAATTCTCGGAACTTTGGCTTTTATCAATGTCGTTCTGATCTGTGCCGACTCGACGGCAGAAATAATTACGACAAAAATTCCCTTCAACATTTATTTCGGCTGGATAACCGTGGCGACGATTTTGAACGCTTCGATAACTTTAGTTTATTTCGGCGTTCAATTTCCGCCGACTTTAACTTCGATAATCGGAGCAATTTTGATTTTAGTCGCTACTGCAATCGGAGTTTTACTGCGTTTCAAAATCTCGTCGGCTTTTTATCCGATAGCAATTGCATGGGGTTTAACCGCTATTGCCGTCAAACAAAGCGGCGATACAATTGTTGTTATTACTTCGGCAATCGGTGTAATTATGCTTTTGATCTCGGCACTTGCGGGATTTATAAAAGAAGATTAAAAATCACGCTCAAAATTCAAATCTATTATGAACAAAGGAAAAATCTGTATTTCGGTCTGTGCCGAAACTGCCGATGAATTTATCGAGAAAATAAAATTTGCTGAAAATTTAGCCGATATAATTGAAATCCGTTTGGATTGTGTGGCGAATGAACAGCTTTTTAAGACTTTTGCATTTCTTGTTTCAGAAAAACTTTTACTTTTAACATACAGACCAAAAGAACAAGGCGGCAAGACTGAAATTGATAAGTTTGACAGAACAACTTTTTGGAATGTATTTGTCGCAAACGGATTGTTAGACAGAAGAAAATTTTGGATTGATTGTGAGTTTGATTTGAAATCTGAAATTGAACATTTGAATTTTCAAAAAATTGTTTCATTTCATAATTTTCAAAATGTCCCCGAAAATCTCGAATCAATTTTTAAAAATTTAACCGAAAATAATTCAATTGCAAAAATCGCTATCCAAGCAAAT